>SYID01000105.1 GCA_005798925.1 Verrucomicrobiota bacterium | reverse complement strand
GCTTGTCGTAGGAAGGCTGGGCGCGGCCGGGCAGCCCGGTGGCGGCCGGCCCGTAACGGGAGGAGTCGGGCGGCAGGACCACGTCGATGAGGACGAGCGCGCCGTCGGGGGCGCTGCCGACCTCGAACTTCGTGTCGGCCAGGATCACGCCGGCCTTGGCCGCGCGTTCGGCGCCCATGCGATAGAGCGCGAGGGAGGTCTCCTGCACCGTGCGGAAGACCTTCTCGCCGAGGATCTCGCCGCAGCGCGCGCGGGTGATGGCCTCATCGTGGCCTTCGGCGGCCTTCGTCGAAGGGGTGAAGATCGGCTGCGGCAGCCTTGAACCGTCGACCAAGCCCGCGGGCAGGGGGTGGTCGAGGATGCCTCCGGTCTTCTGGTATTCCTTGAAGCCGGAGCCGGCGAGGTAGCCGCGGACGACCGCTTCGACCGGCAGGGGCTTGAGCTTGCGCACGAGCATCGCGCGCGGGATCAGGTGCTCGTGGCCGCACAGGGCCTTGGCGAGCGCGACGGCGTGGTCGGGCACGAGGTGGGTCGGGAAGATCAGGCGGGCCTGGTCGAACCACCACAGGCTGATCTGCGTGAGCAGGATGCCTTTGCCCGGGACGCCGTTGGGCATCACCACGTCGAAGGCCGAGAGACGGTCGGTCGCCACGATGAGGTAATGCGCGCCCAGGTCGAAGACCTCGCGGACCTTGCCCTTCGCCTTGAGCGGATAGGGCAGGCCGGTCACGGTCATCAGCGCATCGGCGGGCAGGGGCGGCGTCTTCATCCTGCCGAGGAGATAGGGGAGGGCGGGGCGGCAGGGCAAGGTGGTTCGTCGTTGAGGCCGCGGCGTCCGCGGCCAGCCTCGGACGGACCGATGGAACTCCGCGACGCCCATTGTCACTACCAGTTCGCCGAAGTCCCGTATGCGGCCGTCGAACAGGCCCGGGCCGACGGCGTGGGCCTGGCGATGATCAACGGCAGCGCGCCGGCCGACTGGGCGGACGTGGCCGCCCTCGCGCGCCGCGATCCGCGCAACCGCGTCTCGTTCGGCCTGCATCCGTGGGACGTCCCGACGGCGCCGCCGGGTTGGGCGGCGGAACTGCGCGCCATCCTGCTCGCGCACCCGGCCGCCGGCGTCGGCGAGATGGGCCTCGACCGTTGGGTGCAGGATTTCGACCCCGTCGCCCAGGAGCAGGCCTTCCGGACGCAGCTCGCGCTGGCCGTCGAGCTCGACCGCGCGCTGACCATCCATGCCGTCAAGGCGATCGGCCCGCTCATGGACATCCTGCGCTCCGCCGACCTCCCGCGCCGCGGCTTCCTCCTGCACAGCTGGAACGGGCCGGTCGAGCTCGTGCCGGAGCTCGCGAAGCTCGGCGCGTATTTCTCCTTCAGCGCGCACCATCTCATCCCGCGCAAGGCCGACCTGCGCGTCCAGTTCGCCGCGGCCATCCCCCGCGGGCGGATCCTCGTCGAGACCGACGCGCCCGCGCTCTGTCCCGCGCCGGAATTCCGTCTCCGCGAACTCCCGCCGGACGCGGCCGGCACGGAGCAGAACCATCCTTCGAACCTCATGCGCATCCACGCCGAGCTCGCGCGGACCATGGGCGTCACGCCCGAGGAATCCGCCGCGCTGACGAGCGGGAACTTCGCGCGCCTATTCGGGGCGTAGGAGCGAAAGACGCAGCGCCTCGCCCGCGGCCGCGAGGCCGAACGCGCCGGCCACGTGGGCGGCCGTGCCGTAGCCCCATTCGCAGTTCGGACGCAGGCCTTCGCCTTCGGGAATCTCGCCGCCCGGCAGCCCCTCGCAGTCCGTCGGCTGCGTGAAGGGCTCGTCGGACCACACGCACGAGACGCCGAAGGGCGTCTTGCCGCGGGGGAAGTCGAAGTTCTGGCGCAGGCGTTTGCGCACGAGCATCATCAGCGGGTCGTCGCGCGAATCGCGCAGGTCGGTGACCTTGAGGCGCGTCCCGTCCAGGCGTCCCGCGCAGCCGCCGACCGTGACCACGGGCAGCTGCTTGTTCGCCGCTTCGGCGATCAGGCCGCATTTCGGCGAAAGCGCGTCCATCGCGTCGATCACCACCCCGTCGAAATCCGCGAGCACCTCGTGCGGGTTGAAGCGCGAGAGGAAGCGCTGGTGCAGCGTCGTGCGGATCGCGGGATGGATCGCGCGGACGCGTTCGGCGACGGCTTCGGTCTTCGCCTTGCCTTCGTTGCCCGCGACCGCGTGCAATTGCCGGTTCGTGTTCGAGACGCAGACCGCGTCGCCGTCGACGAGCGCGAGGTGGCCCACGCCGGAGCGCGCGAGGGCTTCCGCGGTCCAGGATCCGACGCCGCCGAGGCCGACGACGAGGAAGGAGGCCTGGGCCAGGCGCTCCATGCCGGCGCGCCCGTACAGGCGGCCGATGCCGGCGAAACGTTGGAGGTGGTCCGCGTCCATGCCTCCATAACAAGCGGGTAAGCGGCCTCCCTCCAAGGAACAAACGTCGCCCGTCGCCGGGACCGGCGGCCTGCCGGGGAGCCGGTCTCAGCTTTTCGCCTGGGTGATCGCTTCGGCCCGGGCGCGCAGGTCCGCCTCCGCCAGCGCGTCGATGAGCGCGTCCAGGTCGCCCTCGAGCGCCTGTTCGATGCCGTGGATCGTCAGGTCGATGCGGTGGTCGGTGATGCGGTTCTGCGGAAAGTTATAAGTCCGGATGCGTTCGGAGCGGTCGCCCGAGCCCACCTGCGTCTTGCGCGCGTCGGCCCGGACTTCCCTTTCCTTGGCGCGCGTCATGTCGAGCAGGCGCGAGCGGAGCACGCGCAGGGCCTTCATCCGGTTGCGGAGCTGGGAGCGTTCGTCGGCGCAGTAGACCATCAGCCCGGTCGGCTTGTGGATGATCTGCACCGCCGACTCCGTCTTGTTGACG
>SYID01000104.1 GCA_005798925.1 Verrucomicrobiota bacterium | reverse complement strand
CCACAAGCTCGCGGGCATGACCGGCACCGCCGAGACCGAAGCCTCCGAGTTCCACGACATCTACCGCCTGAACGTCGTCGCCATCCCGACGCACCGGCCGTGCGTCCGCGTCGACGACAACGACATCGTCTTCAAGACCCGCAAGGAGAAGTACCAGTTCGCCATCAAGGAGATCGCCGAAGCCCACAGGCGCGGCCAGCCGGTCCTCGTCGGCACCGCCTCCGTCGAGGCCTCCGAGACCCTCGGGCGCATGCTCGCGATGGCCAAGGTGCCCCACAAGATCCTCAACGCCAAGCACCACGAATCCGAGGCCGACATCGTCTCGCTGGCCGGCCAGCGCGGCGCCGTGACGCTCGCCACCAACCTGGCGGGCCGCGGCACCGACATCACGCTGGGCGAAGGCGTCCGCGACCTCGGCGGCCTGTACGTCCTCGCGACCGAGCGCCACGAGTCGCGCCGCGTCGACCGCCAGCTGCGCGGCCGCTGCTCGCGCCAGGGCGACCCCGGCCGTTCCCGCTTCCTGGTCTCCCTCGAGGACGACCTGATGCGCCTGTTCTCGAACGCGGGCATCATCTCCTCGCTGCTCGAGAAGTCCTTCAAGGAGGGCGAACCCCTCGAGCACCCGCTGCTCAACCGCTCGATCGGCACGGCGCAGAAGCGCGTCGAAGGCCAGAACTACTCGATGCGCAAGCGCCTGCTGCAGTACGACGACGTGCTCAACCAGCAGCGCCAGATCATCTACGGCCTGCGCAACCGCGCCCTCAAGGCGGCCGACAGCCGCGCCACCGTCCTCGCCGTCATCGAGGAGGAGATCGAGGAGCGTCTGGCCGCCGTGTATCCCGACCCCGCGGGCGAGGCCGACCGCCGCGCCGCCGAGGCCTTCGTCTATTGGTACATCACGGCCTTCCACATGCGGATCGACCTCGAGGACATCCTCGCCCGCACCAAGGACCAGATGGTCCTCCTCGCGACCGACCGCGTCCGCGCCCTGCAGGCCGGCCGCGAGCAGCATGAGTCCGCCGAGATCCTGCAATACCTCGAGCGCAACGTCCTCCTCCGCGCGATCGACCGCAACTGGCAGAACCACCTCACCGAGATGGAAGACCTGCGCCGCGGCGTCGGCCTGCGCACCTACGCGCAGAAGGATCCGCTCAACGAATACAAGGCCGAGGCCTTCAAGGCCTTCGAACGCCTGATGCAGCAGTTGCGCACCGACGCGTGCGCCGGCCTCTTCCGCACCGCGACCTCGATGGAAGCGCTCGAAGCCCTCATGCGCCGCGCCCAGGGCCAGGCCACCGCCACCGGCCCGGCCGAACCCGGCACGGGCGCCGCGACCGAAAGCAAGCCCGCCCAGGCCCCCAAGGCCGAGCCCTTCCGCCGGCTGACCCCGAAGATCGGCCGCAACGCCGTCGTCCGCATCCGCAAAGGCCCGGAAACCCAGGACCTCAAGTGGAAGAAGGCCGAAGCGCTCGTCCGCGACGAGGGCTGGGAAGTCGCCGAAGTGCTCTCGGAATGACGGGCCCGGACGCGAGCCGTGCCGCCCCCGCCTGGCCGGCCTGGCTCGGCGCCGGCCTCACCGCCGCGCTGCTCTTCGCGTCGTTCACGCCCGTCGGCCACCCCTTCCTCGCGCTCGTCGCGCTGGTGCCGGCCGCCGTGGCGGCGTCGTCGCGCCCGGGTTGGCGCGCGTGGCGGCGCGCGAGCTTCGTCACGAGCTGGGCGCTCTGGGTCGCCCTGCTGGCCTGGCTGCGGCACGTCTACCCGCCGCTCGGCTGGCTCGGGCTGGTGCTGCTCACCGCCTACTGCGCCCTTTACCCGTTCCTGTGGCTGCTCGCGTTACGCTGGATCTTCCCGGCCTGCGAAGGCGCCGGCCTGCCCGCCCGCGTCCTCGCCGTGACCGGCCTCGCCGGCGCCTGGGGCCTGCTGGAATGGACGCGCGCCACGGCCCTCACGGGCTTCGGCTGGCTGCCCTTGGCGGCGTCGCAGACCGGCAACCCGGTGCTGCTCAGCCTCTGCGCATGGGTCGGTCCGACGGGCCTCTCGATGGCCCTCGTGCTGTTCAACCTCGGCCTGGCCCGCTGGATCGTGCGTCTGGTCGCCGGCCAGCGCGACGCGGCCGGCCTCGCCCCGGCCGGACCCGGCGACTGGCTGCGCCGCCTCACGCCGGAACTCTACCTCGGCCTCATCCCCGTGGCCTGCGGCTTCTTCGCCGTGCTCTCCGCCAACGCCGCGCGCGCCACGGCGACGCCTGACGTCGTCACGCCCGCCGTCGTGCAGACCGACTTCGACCCGCACGCGAAGTGGGACGGCGAGCGCCTGCAGGGACACCTCGAGCTCACCGAGGCCATGACCGCCGAGGTCACCCGCGGCCGCGCGGCGGACTTCGTGCTCTGGCCCGAGGCGGCGCTGCCGCTGACGCTCGACAGCGAACCCTACGTCGCCCGGCTGACCGCGCTCGCCCGCGGCGGCGAGACCCCGCTGGTGATCGGCGCCATCGACCGCCGTGGCGGCGGTTACGGCAACGCCGTCGCGGTGGTGACCGCGGAAGGCGTGCGCAAGCCCGTCTACGCCAAGCGCCACCTGGTGCCCTTCGGCGAATACGTCCCCTTCGCGGACTTCCTGCCCCTGCGCAAGGTCGTCCCGATCGCCGAAGACTGCGTGGCCGGCAAGGGCCCGTCCCTGCTGCCGCTGACCACCCGCGCGGGCCGCACGTTCATGGCCGGCGCGCTCGTCTGCTACGAAGACGTCTTCCCCGGGCTCGCCCGCGAGCACGCCCTGGCCGGCGCCGACATCCTGATCGTCGTCACCAATGACGCCTGGTATGGCCGCGAAGCCGGCGCGTATCAGCACGCCGCGCACTCCGTCCTGGCGGCCGCGGCCACCGGCCTCCCCGTCGTCCGCTGCGGCAACGCCGGCTGGAGCGGGAGCATCGACGCCCTCGGCCGCGACAGTCCCATCCTGGAGCAGGGCAGCGTGTATTTCCGCGGCGCCCGCGTGGCCGCCCCCCTCGCCCTGCCCCGCGTCCGCCTGCCGGAGACCTTCTGGGTCCGCCATGGCGACTGGGCGGTCGGCCTCGGCGGCCTGCTTTTCGCGCTGACCTATGTCTGGCGCCGGCGCACGAGGATCTGAGCGGGGGAAATCCGCAGGTCCTTGTCGACCTCTCCCGGTTTCCTCCCAACATGCAGGACAGGCTCGGCCGACCCCGGCTGGCCGACGCTCCTTCCCCGAACCCATGCGACGCCTCCTCTGCGGAATCGGTCTCTGCCTCGGACTCCTGGCCGCCTTGCCCGCGCAGGAGCTCAAGAAGCCCGTGGCGAGTTTCCCCGAGAGCGGCATGGCGACTTTCCGCCTGCGCGTGAAGGCGATCCCGACGCTGCGCATGAAACTGAACGGCGTGGACGTGCTGATGGGCGTGGACACCGGCTGCCAAGGCACCGCCGTGATCACCCCGCTCGCGGCGCGGCGCTGCGGCCTGACGGAAGCCTTCAGCCTGCCCACCATGGGCAATTCCGGCCGCAGCGAGACCACCTACGGGCTCGTCGAGAGCCTCCAGGCGGAGGAAGTCACCTGGAGCGGATTCCACGTCTCGATCATGCCGCTCGACGGCATGGAGATCGACGGCCTGCTGGGCGCCGACATCCTCTTCGCGCGGCCCTTCTACATGGACCTGCGGAACAAGGTCATGATCCTCGGCAAGATCCCCGACACGTCCGCGGCCCACGAGATCCCCTGCTACAGCCGCGGCGGCCACTGCGGCGTGAACATCGAGGTCGAGGGCGTGAAGGTGCCGATGATCGTCGATTCCGGAGCCTCGAAGTCCTACATGAGCTCGCTCAAGTTCCGCGGGAAGACCGAGTTCCGCGGCTTCCTGCCGGTGGCGACCGTGCGCGGCACCTCGCTCACCCGGGTCGAAGTCTGCGTGATCAAGTCGCTGCGCATCGGCGGCGCCCCGCTGACGGGCGTGGAGTTCATCCGCGACCAGGAGCATAACCTGCTGGGCGACGACTTCCTGCGCGCCCACCCCATCGCGGTGGACATGGCCTCACGGCGCCTATGGCTGTTCGAGCCGCAGGCCGCGGAAAAGCCGGCGGCCGCCCCCGGCAAGTAAGCCGGCGTCTCAGCGACGGCGACCGGATTTGCCGGAGCCCTTGGCGCCGCCTTCGGACTCGCCGCCCTCGGACTCGCCGGAACCCTCCTCGGCGGACTCTTCCTCGTCGTCCCAGCGGAGGTTCTTCTCCATGTCCTTGTCGACTTCCTCGACGTCGGGGAGATCGGCGATGTCTTCCGCGGCCGCCTGCGGGCGGGCCGGCTTGTCGTCATCATCGTCGTCGCCCGGGACTTCGTGGCCCTGCGGGACGAATTCCAGGATGTCGGTGATCTCCTCGAAAGGATGGATGTCGCGGCCTTCGATCATGGCCTGGTTGCGCAGCTCGCTGAGCTGTTCGTCCACGTCCTCGACCGTGAGCTTCTGCTCGAGCTTGATCGTGTCGTTGATGAGCTTCACGCGCAGGCGCATGACATGCTCGAGGAAATCGGCGTAGGCGCCCTTGTCGCCGTCCTTGACATTGGGCAGGGCGAAGAGCGGCTCCTCGGAGTCGAGGATGTGTTCGGCGACGCGGACGAGGCGGACGGTCTGATCCTTCTCGATGTCCTGGGCCTGGAAAGGCACGAAGGCGGCCTCGAGGATCTCGTTGGACAGCCCGTATTCCCGGAGGGGGTCCATCATGTCGAGGATCCAGGGGAACTGGTAGGGGTCGAGGATGCCGAGGCCGTCCGGTTCGTAATGCTTCGGATCGGAGTTCTCCTTCACCCACCAGTTGCCTTCCTTTTCCTTGAAACGGATGGTGCACCAAAGGAGCTTTGAGGTAGTCACGGCCATGGCAGGGTGGTTTGCCCAAGTCTGGGCGGGAGTCAAGAGGGGTCGGCGACGACGACGGCGGGCTTCTCCGCTTTCCTTCCGCCCTTTCCTCCCTTAACTGCGTGGCATGTCTTTCCTGTACGAGAAGGTGATCGCCAAAGCCCTCTACGCGCTCGACCCCGAGACGGCCCACCAGGTCGGCCTGCGGGGCATGGGCCTCCTGGGCGCCTGCGCCCCTCTTCGCCTGCTGATGGAACGATCGCTGACCCCCGAAGGCGGCCGTCCCATCGAAGCCTTCGGCCTGAAGTTCCCGAATCACATCGGCCTCGCCGCCGGGTTCGACAAGGACGGCCTCGGCTGGCGCGGCGCGGCCGCCCTTGGCTTCGGCCACGTCGAGGTCGGTACGGTCACCCCCAAGGCACAGCCCGGCAACGAGAAGCCCCGCGTGTTCCGCTACCCCGAGCTCAACGCCGTCGTGAACGCCTACGGTTTCCCGAACGACGGCGCCCAGGCCCTGCATGACCGCCTGAGCAAGCAGCCCGGTCGCGGAAGGCGCGTCAGCCCGCTCGGCATCAACATCGGCAAGAACAAGGCCACCGCCAACGAACAGGCCCACGAAGACTACCTCACGTGCTTCAAGCTGCTCGCGCCGCTGGCCGACTACGTCGCCGTGAACATCAGCAGCCCGAACACCACCGGCCTGCGCGCCTTGCAGGACCGCGCCCCGCTGGTCACGCTGCTTTCCGCGCTCGCGCGGGAGAACCGCTCCGTCACCGGCGGCCCGGTGCCGCTGCTGCTCAAGATCGCCCCGGACCTCAATCCGAACCAGCTGGCCGACATCGTGGGGGTCGTCGGCGAATGCGGCTTCGCCGGCATCATCGCCACGAACACCACCGTCACGCGCCCCGCGGGCACCGAGCAGTGCTCGCCCGGCCGGGGCGGCCTCAGCGGCGCCCCGCTCCTCGAGCGTTCCCTGCAGGTCGTGCGCTTCCTCGCGAAGGAAGCCGACGGACGCATCCCGATCGTCGGCTGCGGCGGCATCCTCTCCGCCAAGGACGCCGGGCGCTTCATGGACGAAGGCGCCTGCCTCGTGCAGGTCTACTCGGGCCTCGTCTTCCGCGGCCCGGAACTCGCCCGCGAAGTCGCCGAAGGGCTCGCCTGGCGCCAGCGAGCCTGGGTCTGATCACTTCGCCGGCGCGACCGGGATGTGCACTTCCGACTGCTTGAAGAAGAAGGGCACGAAGGGGCTGTTCCAGTAGACCGCATACGGCTCGCCGGCGGCCTTCACGTCGGTCCGCTTCGCGAGCCAGGCGCGCAGTTCGGCGAGGGCCTCCTCGTAGTTCTCGCGGCTGTACGAGCCGCGGACGCCGATGGCGGCCACGCGGCGCTCGGGCGCCGACGACAGCTTCACCTGCGGGGTCTCCGCGAGGTCGGCGCGCTTCGCCGAGGCCTCGTCCATGTAGAACACCATCGTGCCCGGCTTGATGCCGGCCTCGACCGGCGCGGTCATCGGGATCTTGTTGGAGTCGATGTAGCGGAACAGCTTCATGAACAGCCCGTTGTCCGCCGCGAAGTAATCCTGCGAAGATTCCGAGCGCATCCAGCGCGCCGCGGGCAGGGTCTTGAGCTCGAGGTCGCCGGGCGCGGTGCGAGGATAGGCTTCGGACACGGCCAGCAGGCTGGCGGAGGAAGCGACGATGGCGAGGGCAACCCGGAGGATATTCTTCATAAGGGGATTAGACCGGAGGCCGGCGCCGTTTCCAACCTCCGAAACCTGCGACCGCCCTTGCCACCGTCACCGGACTCCTTTTTCATGGTCGCATGGGCGAACCCAACGAAAAGACCACTTTTGCCTCCCGCCTGGGCCACAACTTCCTGACCGGGCTCTTCCTGCTCCTCCCGATCGGGCTGACCCTCTACGTGGTATCCGTCCTGCTCGACCTGATGGGCACGTTCATCCAGCCCGCGCTGGAGATCGGCCTGACCTGGCTCTGGCAGAACGCGAAGCAGCCGGTCCCTGACTTCGCCGCCGGCCTTTACCGGCAGCTGGTGGTCCTCTCGTCCGCCGTCGTGATGATCTTCATCCTGGTCGTCGTCGGCTACCTCTCGAAGCGGCTGTTCGGCAAGGTCCTCCACCGGTGGTTCGCCACGGCGCTCGAACGCATCCCGGGCCTGGGCTCGCTGTATGGGACCATCCGCCAGATGGTCGACGCGCTCAGCGGCCGCAACAAGGACACCTTCCGCCGCGTGGTGATGGTGGAGTTCCCGCGGCCGGGAATGTGGGCCATCGCCTTCGTGACCCACGAGCAGCCTACCGTCTTCAGCGAAGCCGTCGGCAAGCCGGTCGTGAACGTCTTCATCCCGGCCGCGCCCGCGCCGACCACCGGCGTCATCCTGCACGTCTCCCCCGAGGAAGTGCGCGAGACGAAACTGACCGTCGGCGAGGCCCTCGGGCTGCTGATGAGCTTCGGCTCGGTCGTCCCCAAGCCGACGGACGAGGAATAGGCCGGATGTCCGCCGCGAGCCTCCGCTGCCTGGTCCTCGGGCGCGACCCCTCCGGGGAATCGCACGTCCTGCTCACGCTGCTCGAACCCGCCGAAGGGATCGTGCGCTGCCTCCTGCGCGCCCGCGGCGCGAAGGGCGCGACGACCCCCGACCTCTTCGACGAAGGGGAGATCGCCCTCGAACGCGCCAAGGACGGCGGCACGCGCTTCGCCCGCGACTACCGCCTGCTCGCCCGCCGCGCCGGCCTCGCCCGCGACCACCGCACGCTCGAACGCGCCAGCCGCCTGGCCGCGATGCTGCGCAAGAACCCGCCGCCGCCCGAATCCGCCGAGGTCTGCTACCGCATCGCCCTCGAGACGTTCGACGCCATGGCCGCCCGCCCGCGCGCCGACTGCGCCTACTTCAAGAGCCTCTGGCTCATCCTCAAGGACGGCGGCTGGGGCGTGCACGAGCAGTGGTTCACGCGCCTCGGCGCCCGTCAGGCCGGCGCGGCCGCGATCCTCGGCCAGCCGCTCGACGCGCAGACGACCGACGAGGAGACCGTCGCGGCCCTGAGCACCGACCTCGAACGCTGGGCCGCCGGCGAGGCCCACTTCGTCCTGCCCTGATGCGCATCGACCTCAAGGCGAAGCGCGTCGAACTGAGCGCGCAGGAGTTCGCGACGTTCCGCCCCGGACCGGGCGCGGGCGCCGGCGGCGCCCCGTGGCGCGCCGAAGCGGGCCGCCAATGGCACGAGACGATGCGCAAGGTCGCCGAAGCCGAGGGCCGGGGTTGGCAGTTCGAACGCACCGTCGCCTGCGAGGTCGGCGCGCTGGGCTGGACGATCGCCATCGCCGGACGCGCCGACCAATGGCGGGAGACGGAGACCGAGGTGAGCATCCGCGAGATCAAGACGATCAGCCTCAAGCTGCCGCGCAAACCGGAGTTCCTCCTCGGCCGCTTCGCCCACCACTTCCTCCAGCTCGCCGCCTACTGCCACGCCGCCCGCCTCGGTTCCGGCGCGCGCGAGGTGAAGGGCGAGCTGATCTTCATCGATCCCGCCGACGGCACGCGCCAGCCCGTCGCCCTGCCCCGCTCTGCCGAGGCCGACCTGCTCGCCCAGGCGGAGACCCTCGCGGCGCACGCCGAGAACCGCCGCGCCAGCCACGCCCGCCTCCTCAACCTGCCCGACCGCCTGCCGTTCAAGGAACCGCGGCCGGAATGGCTCCAGTGCGGCGCCGACCTCGACCAGGCCGGCCTCGACGCGCCGACCCGCCTGCTCGTCGCGCCGACCGGTTTCGGCAAGACCTCCGCGGCCTTGCGTCACGGCCTCGGCCTGCTCCGCGGCGGCCGGGCCGGCCGCCTCCTCTACCTCACCGGCAAAGGCACGGGCCAGACGCAGGTGCTCACCGAACTCCGCCGGCTCGCCCGCAGCCACGAACTCCGCGCCGTGCTCCTGCGTCCCCGCGCCGAACACGAGGTCGAAGGCATCACCGACGACCCTGAGCAGATCCGCCGCAACTGGGCCAACGCGAAGATCGACCCGCAGCACCTGCTCGAGGAAGCCGCCGACCTCCGGCGCGTCCGCGAGATCGGCCGCCTCGCCGGCGTGCCGCCCTGGGACATCACCAAGGCGATGCTCGCGCACGCCGACGTGGTGATCTGCGACTACAACTACGTCTTCTCGCCCCGCAACCGCGCCGCCCTCGAGACCGTGCCGGGCTGGGACATGGCGGACACCGTGCTCATCGTCGACGAAGCGCATAACCTGCCCGAACGCGCGGCGGAATGCCTCTCGCTGCGCGACGACGAACAGTCGGCCGCGGATTTCGCCTTCACGCTCACCCGCTTCCGCGCGCCGGAGGCCTGGTGCCAGTCCGCGCAGCGGTGGGCCGACTTCCTCCGTCGCCTTCCCAAGGCCGACGCGCTCTCGCCAGACGACCGCCTCGAAGCGATGGGCATCGCCGAACGGATGTCCGTGCTCGCGGCCGAACATCCGTTCAACACCGACGACCTCCCCGACGCCGCCAAGCAGGCCGTGTGGAACGCCGCCGCGTGGTCCGACCGGCTCGAGGCCGCCGACCTCGGCTGGCTCCTCTGGTCGCCGAAGCCCGGCCTGCTCAGCCTCGACTGCCTTTCCGCCGCGAAGGCCACCGGCGAACGCCTGCGCGCCTTCGGGCACACGTTGCTCATGACCGCGACGCCCGGACCGCGCGGCTCGCTCGCCGCCGACTGCGGCCTGGATTCCGATCACCTCGTGACCGTGCACGCCCTCGCGCCGTGGCGCCAAGGGGCCTACACGGTCGCGATCGACGGACGCGTGGACACGCGCCTGAAGACCCGCGAGACGCACATCGCGCGCACCGCGGCCGCGCTGCTCCGCCTGTCGACGGAAGGCGCGGTGGCGGCCTTCTTCCCTTCTTATAAATACGCCGAGGCGGTCGCGAAGGAAGTGCGCGACCTCGACCCCAAGGCCGACTTCGCCCTGCAGCCGCGCGGGCTCGGGCCCGAAGGCACCGCCCGGTTCGTCGAGGATTCGCTCAACCGCCACACCATCCTCTGCCTCATCCTCGGCGGCTCGCTCGGCGAAGGCGTCGACATGCTTGGCGGACGCATCCGCTCCGCCGTGGTCATCGGGCCGGCGCTGCCGGAGGTCAACGCCCTCCAGGAAGCCCGGCGCAGGATGTTCGCCGAGGCCGGGGCCGAGGACGCCTTCTCCCTCGCCTACGTGCGCCCCGGCATGCGCAAGGTCAACCAGGCGCTCGGACGTCTCGTGCGCGCGCCCGGCCACTCGGCGCGGGTGCTCCTGCACTGCCGACGTTTCGCCGACGAAGCCTACCGGAGCCTGCTCTCCACCGAATACGGCGACCCGCAGGTGCTGGCGGACGACGACGAGTTCGTGCGCTGGTCCGACCGCAGCTGATCAGACGCGGCGGATGACGCGCGCGGCCGGGAAGCGGATCTTCTTCATGCGCGCGTATTTGTCTTCCGACGAGCGGTAACCGACGGCGCAGGCGACGACGACCTCGTAGCCCGTGCCCTTGAGCCCGAGGATCTCGTCATAGGCGGCGGGGTCGATGCCTTCGAGCGCGCAGGTGTCGATGGCGAGGGCCGCGGCGGCGCCCATGAGCTGCCCGAGCGCGATATAGAGCTGACGGGCCGCCCACTCCTTCTGGCCGGCGGCGTCCTTGCCCTT
>SYID01000103.1 GCA_005798925.1 Verrucomicrobiota bacterium | reverse complement strand
GGCCGAGATCGCCCGCCGCCTCGCCGCGCACCCCGCCGTCACGCGCGTGCGCGTGGCCGACCAAGGGCCGACCGCCGAGGCGTATCGTCGTGTCGCCCGGCCGGGCGCCGGCGCCGGCGCGCTCGTCACCGTCGAGCTCCGCGGCGATCTCCGCCGGGTCTACGACCGGCTTGCGGTCGCCAAGGGTCCGAGCTTCGGCCTGCGGCACACGCTCGCCGCGCCTTTCCTCTGGCTCGCGCATTTCGAAGAGGTCACGAGCGAGCAGGGCAGGGCGCATATCCGCGCGTCAGGCCTCGACCCGGACCTGCTGCGCGTCTCGGTGGGCGCCGAACCGGTCGAGGAGATCTGGGCGGCCTTCGCCGCGGCCCTCGCCGAATAAGCGACCCGCCTCTTCGGCGGGTCGCGCGTCGGTCACTCGTCGGTTTTCTCGACGACCTCGGGCTCGTCGTCCTCGTCGTCTTTCTCCGCCGCCTTGGGTGCGGCGGCTTTCTTCGCGGAGCGCGCCTTCAGCATGCGCTCGCGGAAGGCCGCCCGCTCCTTCTCCAGGAGCGCCGGAGCGCCGGCGTCGACCTTGGCCAGCGCGGCGTCGAAGGCCTTGCGGTAGGCCGACTCGGAGTCGTTGGAGCGTTTCCGCGCGGCCTTGTATTCGGCGTAGGCCTTGTTCGTCAGGGCGCGGTCGGCCTTGGCCTGCTGCTCGGCGCCGGCGACTTCGGGGAGCTCGTGGGCCGCCTTGCGGGCCGCCGCGAGCCGGGCGTGCTCCGGCTCGGCGGCTTCGGCCGCCGGGACGGCGAGGAGGTGGACGTGGGCGCCGACGGCGAGGAGCACGGCGGCGATGGTGTTGCGGGTGGTGTTCATGGTGTGGGTGGGAACGGGCTTGAAGGAAGGGCTCCGCTCGCGGACAATTCAAGTCCCTCGCCCTGAGGTCCGCCCCATGAGCAAGTCCCTTCGCCTCCTTCTGGGAGTTCTTCTGCTTTCGCCCCTGGCCTTGCTGGCCCAAGGCAAGAAGCGTCCGGCGCAGCAGCTGGAGATGACGCCCTTGCCCGCCGTCCCGGCGATGCCGGACGCCTTCCCGCAGGTCGTGGGCACGCAGGTGTTCGGTCCCGCCTACAAGTTCACCAAGGAACCCGCGGTGCTCGAAGCCGCGCAGGGGATCAGCGCGATGGGCTCGCGCATCCTGAAGATCAACGCGGTCTCCGGCGGCCAGCTCACGCCGTTCATCGCGATGCCCTTCACGCACTACGTGCTCTGGTATCGTTCCAACGGCGACTGGGCGGGCGGCCTCACGCCGGAGCTGCGCCGCCGCGAATACGACGCGATGTACCTCTTCACGAAGGACCTGCTCACGCGCTACGACACCGCGGGCAAGACGTTCTTCCTCGGCCACTGGGAGGGAGACTGGTACCTGCTGCCCGACAAGGACGTGAAGAAGGACGCGTCACCGGAACGCGTGGCGGCGATGATCGAATGGTTCGCCGTCCGCCAGAAGGCGGTCGACGACGCCCGCGCCGAGGTGCCTTACGCCAAGTGCCGCGTCTACACCTACGCCGAGGTCAACCGCGTGCGCGACGCGATGAAGGACGGCCGCCGCCGCATGGTCAACGCGGTGCTGCCCAAGCTGAACGTCGATTTCATCTCCTACTCCGCGTATGACTGCCAGCTCCTGCCCGCCGAGGAGGTCCGCGCCACGCTCGACTATGTGAACGCGCAGGTTCCGCCCAAGGCCGGCCTGCCCGCCAAGCGCGTCTTCATCGGTGAATGCGGCCTGTCCTGGCAGGCCTGCGAAGCCGACGGCGCGCGCCACGAGCAACGCAACCGCGAGCTCCTCGGCAAGTTGCTCTCCTGGCGTCCGGCGATGGTGCTCTTCTGGCAGTATTACAACAACGAGGTGGTCGCCGGCCGGCAGGTCGGCTTCTGGCTCGTGGACGATCGCAACCAGAAGACCCCCCTGCACGCCACGCTCACCGGCCTCTTCGCCGCCCAGGAGGAGGCCGCCCGCGAGATGCGTCAGCGCGCGCGGCGCCTCCCGAGCTTCGAGGAGATCGCCGCTTTCAGCGAGAACTGGCTTGCCGCCCGCGGCGCGCGCTGAACCCCTTCGACCATGCGCGCCAAGATCATCGGCGAGGCGTTCGGCACCTTCTTCCTCTGCTTCGCCTTGCTCCTTGGCGGCGGCCCGCTCCCGCTGGCGGCCTTGCTCGCGGCCCTCACCTACCTGGCCGCTCCGGCCGGCTTCCCCCATTTCAATCCGGCCGTCACCCTGGCGTTCCGTCTCCGCGGTCGCATCGCTTCCCGCGCCGCCTGGGCCTTCGTCGGCGCCCAGCTCCTGGCCGCCGCCGCCGCGCTCCTGCTCGCCGCCTGCCTCCAGGGGCACGATCCGGAGAGGGCGAAGGAAGCGGTCGCCGGACTTCATGACGACGCCTTCGAGGGCCTCGCGACCAGCTTCGTGACCGAAGGCCTCGGGGCCGCTTTCCTCGTCCTCGTCGCCTTGGTCGTCGGCGCCTCCCGCCGGACGGCGGGCAACAGCTACTTCGGTCTCGCCATGGGGCTCGCCGCGCTCGGTTACGCGGGAGCGCTCGCGGACTACGGGCCGTTCCTCAACCCGCTGACCACCCTTGTCAGCGCCGCCCGCGGCTGGGTCGTGGCCGTCCTTGACGGATCGGCCGACGCCAAGGCCGTCCTTGCCGAGACCTTGCTTCTCGCCAAGCTCGCCCCGCGGCTCGCGGCCGACATCGCGGCGCAGTTCGCCGGCGCGGCCTCGGCGGCCTGGCTCTTCCGGATGGTTTCCCCCGAAGACCGATGAAATACTGAGCGAGGGCTTGAATCGGCCGGAGGGCCGACCAAGGTGTCGGTCATGCCTCCGCTCCTCACCGCCCACAAGCACTACGGCTCGCTCCTCCTCGTCCTGATCCTGGCCGTCATCCTCGTGGCGCTGACCAAGGGCCCGAAGCCCGTCCTGCAGCGCATCGTCGCCGTCCTCGTGGACATCAATCTCGTCGTCGGCATCGTCGCCCTGTTCTACACCGCCAAGCCGATCTCCTGGTTCCACCCGATCTTCGCCCTCGGCGCCGTCGGTCTCTTGCACGCTTCCGCCAAGAGCGAGGACAAGGCCAAGGTCGTCCGTTGCTTCTCCCTCGCGCTGCTGCTCCTGATCGCCGCCTGGTCGGTCAACGCCTCCTGGGGCCCGGACTTCTTCAAGAGCACGCTGATGTTCAAGGTCGGCGCCACCGCGCCGGTCGCCCCGTAAGCGTCCGAGTCACGTCTCGATCCCGACGGCCCGGACATCGTCCGGGCCGTTTGACTTCCCGTTGACGCAACGCTTGTTCAGGGGAGACTGACCGCGTCCGCCGTCTCCGATGTATCGCCTCGCCCTCAACATGCTCTTCGGAGACCGCGCCAAGCTGGCGATGCTCCTCTGCGGGCTGGCGTTCTCGGCCTTGCTCATGGCCCAGCAGAGTTCGGTCTTCTTCGGCATCATGAGCTGGACCTACACGCCGATGGTCAATATCCGCGCCCAGGTCTGGGTCAGCGACCCGATGGTCGAGCAGGTCAACGACGCCAAGCCGCTCCGCGACACCGACCTCGGCCGCGTCCGTTCCGTCGACGGCGTCGCCTGGGCCGCGCCGCTGCACACTTCCTTCGTCCAGGCGCGCATGCAGGACGGCAACTTCAAGCTGATCACGCTCGTCGGCATCGACGCCGACACCTTCGCCGGCGCGCCGGCCGTGCTCTCGCAGGGGCGGATCGAAGACCTCCGGCTCCCCGACACCGTCATCGTCGACGAATGGGGCGCCGCGCTGATGGGCCGCATGGGCGTCGGACCCGACGGCAAGCCCAAGAACACGCCGCTCCAGGTCGGCGACACCTTCGAGATCAACGACATCCAGGCCCGCATCGTCGGCATCTGCCGGGTCAAGCGCGCCTTCACCGGCGGGCCGTTCGTCTACACGACCTACGACCGCGCCAAGGGCTACACCCTCGGCGCCCGCCGCACGCTGAGCTTCATGCTCGTCGAGCCGCAGAAGGGCGTGGCCCCGGCCGAGCTCTGCGACCGCATCGAGCGTGACACGGGCCTGAAGGCCTGGACGTCCGACACGGTGATCTGGAGCTGGGGCGAGCGCAGCCTGGCCCGCAACACGTTCTGGTGGTTCTGGACCAACACCGGCATCCCGTTCTCGTTCGGCACCGCGGTCCTGCTCGGCTTGTTCGTGGGCATCGCGATCTCCGGCCAGACGTTCTACTCCTTCGTGCTCGAGAACCTGAAGTATTTCGCCGCCATCAAGGCGATGGGCGCGGGCATGGGCGTCATCGCCCGCATGCTCTTCGTGCAGGCCTTCACCGCCGGGCTCATCGGCTTCGGCCTCGGGGCCGGCATGGCCCAGGCCATCGGCCGCGTGATGATCGAGAAGGGCATGCCGCCGTTCGTGATGTACCCGCAGATCCTCTGGGCGACGTTCGCCCTCGTGCTGGGCATCAGCTTCGTCTCCGCCGTCATCGGCATCATCAAGGTGTCGCGCGTCGACGCCGCCTCCGTCTTCCGCGGATGAGCCACCTCGCCCACACCGTCGCCGTCCGCGCCACCGGCGTCGACATGTTCTTCGGCACCCCCGAGAACCGCGTCGTCGCCCTCAAGCAGGCCGAGTTCGAAGCCCGCCGCGGCGAGCTCATCATGCTCGTCGGCCCGTCCGGCTGCGGGAAGACGACGCTCCTCTCGGTCATCGCGGGCACGCTCACCCCGCAGGCCGGCACGGTCGAGGTCTTCGGCCAGCGCCTCGACGGGCTCGGTCAGGAGGCGCTCACGGCCTTCCGCCGCCGGAACCTCGGCTTCGTCTTCCAGTCCTTCAACCTCATCCCGACGCTCACGGTCGTCGAGAACGTGATGGTGCCGCTGCTCATCCAAGGCCGCTCCTTCGGCGAAGCCCGCGCGAGCGCCCTGGCGATCCTCGACAAGGTCGGACTCAAGGGCCGCGAGGACGGCCGCCCGAACGCGCTCTCCGGCGGCCAGCAGCAGCGCGGCGCCATCGCCCGCGCGCTCGTCCACGAGCCGCCGCTCCTGATCTGCGACGAACCGACCTCAGCCCTCGATAAGGATACCGGCGGCCACATCATGCAGCTCGTCCGTGACCTTTCCCGTTCGCCCGAACGCTGCGTGGTCGTCGTCACCCACGACCACCGCATCTTCCGCTTCGCTGACCGCATCGCGGAGATGGAAGACGGCCGCATCAGCCGCGTGGTCGACGATCCCAAGCTGCTCGACACCACCCATCTCTAATCCTCCTTATGTTCAAGAAACGCATCCTGCTCTTCGCCCTCGCCCTTGCCGGCGCGATCGCCGCCCTGCAGCTCACCCGCGGCACGGCCAACGAGGCGCCGATCAAGCCGCCGCCCTATGAGCCCGCTACGCGCGATAAGGACGGCCTGATCGCCGCCGCCGGCCTCATTGAAGCGGCCGCCGAGAATACGCTCCTCGGCTCGCCTACGTCCGGTACCGTCGCGAAGGTCCATGTGAAGGTCTGGGATAAGGTGAAGGCCGGCGACCCGATCCTGACCCTCGACGAGCGTGACCTCCGCGCCCAGCACGCGGTGCAGAAGGCCGCGGTCTCCGCCGCCGAAGCCACCGCCGAGCGTGCCGAAGATGCGGCCCGTCGCTGGACTGGCATCAAGGACAGCGGCGCGGTCTCCGCGTCCGAACTCCTTTCTTACCAGATGGCCGCCAAGGAGGCGAAGGCGAAGCTGGCCCTCGCCAAGGCTCAGCTCGACCAGACGGCGGTATTGCTCGATCGTCTCGTGCTTCGCTCGCCCATCGACGCGACCGTGCTCCAGGTCGGCGTCCGGGTCGGCGAATTCGTGGCGGCCGGCGCCAAGGCCCCCGTCGTCCTCGGCGACATCACTCGCCTGCAGATCCGTTGCGACGTCGATGAGCAGTTGGCCACGCGCATGCGCGAAGGCCTGCCCGCCAAGGGTTACCTGAAGGGCGAAAGCTCCCTCGCCGGCGGCAAGGACCGGTCCATCGCCTTGAAGTTCGTCCGCATCGAACCCTTCGTCATCCCGAAGACCTCGCTCACTGGCGCGAGCATCGAGCGCGTCGACACCCGCGTGCTGCAGGTGATCTATCAGTTCGATCGCCCTGCGGACCGCGTGCTCTTCGTCGGCCAGCAGATGGACGTAAATATAGACGCTTCTCAAAAAGCTCCGGGTAAAAAAGAGCTTCCTACACGCGGCGCTGGTCCTCGCAGGTTGCGCCCATGATCCGACGGCGAAGCCCGTGACCAGTGTCACGGCCCCGGCGTTCTCGCAGGCTGGCGCCGTCGCCGACGCGAAGTGGGCGGAAGCGTTCGGTGATTCGGCCTTGCTCGAACTCATCGCGCAGGCACGCAAGAACAGCCCAGATCTCGCCATCGCTCGCGCGCGTCAGCGTGAAGCGGTGGCCTTGCTTGCCTCCGCCAATGCCGGCGATCAGCCCGCCGTTGCCGTCGGCGCCGGCCTGGAATCATCCCGCATCTCGCTGGAGACCGGTCGCGTGCCGCTCGGCGTCGGCATCCCGCGTCGCACCGACGTCGGCGCCGCTGGCGTGAAGGCTTCTTGGGAACTCGACATCTGGGGCCGCGAGGCCGCCAAGTCCAAGGCCGCCGAAGCCGATTTGCGCGCGGCCAAGTTCACGACCCAACAGGCGGATCTCGCCCTGTCTGCCGAAGTCGCCCGCATATGGTTCGCCGTTCGCGGCGCTCGCGAGCAGCTCGCCCACCTGGAAGCCGAATTCGCGACGCGCCGGCGCGAGATGGAGATTATCGAGAAGACCGTCGTCGCAGGCTTGCTCGACTCCGATCCGCTCTCCTCCGCGCGTCTCGCCGCCGCGCAGGCCAAGGTCGACGAAGGCCTCGGTCGCCGTCGTCTCGCCGCCGCGGAGAATGCGCTCCGTGCTCTGATTGGTTCCACTCCAGGCTTCCCGCTGCCGGAAGCTAAAGGATCCGTCGCAATGCCTGCCTTCGGCGCGGGCGTGCCCTCCGAGCTCTTGCTGCGTCGTCCCGACCTCGCGGTAGCGGCCGAGCGGATCGATGCCGCGCTCGCGCGCGAAGGCGCCGCCATCGCTGATTTCTATCCCTCCGTGACCCTCAACGGCCAAGCCGGCTGGCAGGCCGATCCCGCCTCGCGGGTCGGTCGGGGCTCATCGAGATTCTGGACGCTGACGCCGTCGCTAGACCTGCCGCTCTTCGACGCTGGTCGGCGCGAAGCTAACCTCGAGGTCGCCCGCGCGCGCATTGACGGCTCTGGAGCGGAATGGACGAAGGCCGTCCTTAGCGCCTTCCGCGAAGTCGAGGATGCGCTCGCCGATCTGCGCGAGCTCGCCATGCAGGAGGAACTGACCGCTCGGGTGCTCACCGCGGTACGCGTCCGGCTCACCAACGCCGAAGCCCGCCGCCAGGCTGGTCTCGCGAACGAGAACGAGATCCTCGTTGCGCGTCGAGACGAAGCCACGGCCGCCCGCACGCTCTCGCTGGTCGTCTGGGAGCGCCGCCAGGTCGCGGTCCGTCTCGCCGCCGCCACCGGCGGCGGTTGGTCCGCCGAGTAACTGGCCAAAGAAGAAGGGCGTCCTTGCGGACGCCCTTCCTGTTTCTCTCCAAGCGCTTAGGCCTTGATCTGCGGACGCTTAGGATCCGGCCAGTCGATGTGGAAGAACTCGCCGCGGGGCTTGTCCTTGCGTTCGTAGGTGTGGGCGCCGAAGAAGTCGCGCTGACCTTGGAGCAGGTTCTGCGGGAGGTTCTCGGTGCGGTACGAGTCGAAGTACGAGAGCGCCGAACCGAGGGTCGGCACGGGGATGCCGTGCTTCACCGCGAGGGCGATGACCTTGCGCCAGTTCTTCTGCGCCTTCTTGACGGTCTTCTTGAAGTACGGGTCGAGGAGAAGGTTGGCCAGACGAGGCTTCTTGCCGAAGGCCTCGGTGATCTTCTGGAGGAAGCGGGCGCGGATGATGCAACCGCCGCGCCAGATCTGGGCGATCTCGCCGAAGTTGAGCTTCCACTTGTATTCGTTCTGGGCCTCGCGCATGAGCTGGAAGCCCTGGGCGTAGGAGCAGATCTTGGAGCAGTAGAGGGCGTCGCGGATCTGCTCGATGACCTTGGCCTTGTCGGGCTTCGTCATCGCGCGCTTCGGGCCGCGCAGGACCTTGGCGGCCTTGACGCGCTCTTCCTTCACGGCGGAGAGGCAGCGGGCGAACACGGCTTCGGCGATGGTCGGGGCCGCGACGCCCATGTCGAGGGCGTTGGCGCTCGTCCACTTGCCCGTGCCCTTCTGGCCGGCGGTGTCGAGGATGACGTCGACCAGCGGCTTGCCGGTCTCGGGGTCCTTCTGCTTGAGCACCTTGGCGGTGATCTCGATGAGGAAGGAGTTCAGGTCGCCCTTGTTCCATTCTTCGAAGACGGCGCCGATCTCGTCCGGGTTCATGCCCAGGAGGCCGCGCATGAGGTCGTAGGCCTCGCAGATCATCTGCATGTCGCCGTACTCGATGCCGTTGTGGACCGTGTTGAGGTGGTGGCCGGCGGCGTCGGGGGCGATATGGGCCACGCAGGGGACGCCGCCCTTGATGGGCTTGCCCGGGGTCGCGCCGGTGAGCTCGACGCCGGTGACGGCGTCGACCTTGGAGGCGACCGCTTCCCAGATGGGCTTGAGTTCGGCCCAGGCGGCGGCGTCGCCGCCGGGCATGAGGGACGGCCCGAAACGGGCGCCTTCTTCGCCGCCGGAGACGCCGGAACCGATGAAGCGCAGGCCCTTGGCCTTGAGTTCGCGTTCGCGGCGGATGGTGTCGGTCCAGAGAGCGTTACCGCCGTCGATGATGATGTCGCCCGGCTCGAAGACCGCGGCGAGCTCGTTGATCACGGCGTCGGTCGGTCCGCCGGCCTTGACGAGGATGATGGCCTTGCGGGGCTTCTTGAGGGAGGCGGCGAAGTCCTTCATGGTGGGGCAGCCGGTCAGCTTGCCCGGGGTCTTCGGGTTTTCCTTCACGAACTCGTCGGTCTTGGCGGTCGTGCGGTTGTAGACCGAGATCGCGAAGCCGTGGTCGGCGATGTTGAGGGCGAGGTTCTGACCCATGACGGCCAGACCGATGAGACCAATGTCGGATTGCATAAGAGGAGCCAATGCGAACCCCCGTCGGCAGGCATGGCAAACAAGAAAAGGGCCGGTTTCGCCTAAAAGGACCGCTTTTCGGCTCGACCGAGCCGCCTTTCCCCTCGCCTCATCCGACGGCCTTCACATCGTCCGGCGCTGACATGTCCCAGCTCGTCGGCAAACGCATCACCCTCGGGGTCACCGGCTCCATCGCCGCCTACAAGGCCGCGGACCTGACCTCGCAGCTCGTCAAATACGGCGCGGAGGTCCAGGTGGTCATGACCAAGGGCGCCACGCAGTTCATCACCCCGATGACCCTCCAGGTGCTCTCCCGCCGGCCGGTCGCGTTCGACCTCTGGGCCGAAGGCGCCAATTCCGTCCCGGGCCACATCGAGATCGCCGACTCCTCCGACCTGCTCCTCGTCGCGCCGCTTTCGGCCAACGTCCTCGCGGAGTTCGCCCACGGCCTGGCCCCTGACCTGCTGACGAGCATCTACCTCGCCACCCGCGGTCCGGTCCTGCTCTGCCCGGCGATGAACGGCAAGATGTACGAACACCCGGCCACGCAGGCCAACCTGAAGGCCCTCCGCTCCCGCGGCCACGCGGTGGTCGAGCCGGCCGAAGGCATGCTGGCCTGCGGTTATGAAGGCGTCGGCAAGCTGGCGCCGGTCGAAGAGATCGTCAGCCGCGTGCTTTCGATCCTGGGCTGAGTCGATGGACCCCCGCGCCCTCCGCCAGCGTCTCGCGGCTTCGGCGAAGGAGCTGGGCTTCGACGCCTTCGGGGTCGCGCCGGTCGAGGCCGACGTCCGCGCGGACTATTTCAAGAAGTGGATCGCCGACGGGATGCATGGCGACATGGCCTGGCTGGCCCGTAACCCGGACCGCCGGACGGATGCCCGCAAGGTGCTCCCGGAGGCCCGCAGCCTGGTGGTCGTCGGGCTCAACTATTACCAGCCGCATCCGCCCGCCGGCTACCGCATCGCGAAATACGCCTTGGGCGCGGATTACCACGACGTGATCCTGGCCCGCCTCCAACAGCTCTGCGCGGTGATGGCCTCCCTCGGGGGCGAACAGAAGCCCTACGTCGACACCGGCCCGGTGCTCGAACCACCCGTCGCGGCCGCCGCCGGCCTCGGCTGGCAGGGCAAGAGCACGATCCTCATCCACCGCGGCGCGGGGACCTGGCTCTTCCTCGGCGTCATCCTGACGACCCTCGAACTGGAACCCACGGCGACCAAGGAGCCGGATCGTTGCGGTTCCTGCACGCGATGCATCGACGCCTGTCCGACCGCCGCGATCATCGCCCCTTACCGGTTGGACGCGCGCAAGTGCCTCGCCTACCTGACCATCGAGCACAAGGGAGCCATCCCGGTCGAATACCGCGAAGCCCTCGGCGACCGCGTCTTCGGGTGCGACGACTGCCTCGACGTCTGCCCTTGGAACAAGTGGGCCGTCGCCACCCGCGAGGCGCATTTCGCCCCGCGTCCGCATCCGCCCCTCCGCGAGACGCTGGCCTGGACCGACGAGGAGTTCCTCGCCCACTTCCGGGGCACGCCGGTCGAGCGCCTCGGCCTCGCCCGTTGGCGCCGCAACGCCTTGACGGTCCTGGGCAACATCGGCGCGCCCGCCGACCTTGCTGCCGCGGAGGCTCTGCTCGGCTCACCCGATCCGATGGTCGCCGAACACGCCGCCTGGGCCGTCGACCGTCTGCGCTCTCGTTGAACCTACGGGTTGCCTCGGCCGAGGGGGTCGTCCTAACTCAAGGCCGTGACCCTCGCCCAAGCCTACTACGCGCTCGCCGCCTGCCTGCTCCTCGCCGGCTCGCTCGTCCTCGCCGACGCGACCGTGCTGCGCGCCTTCCGGCGTTCGCGGGGCGCGACGCTCCTGCTCGGCCTGGCCGCCATCGTCTGGTTCGCCTGGTGGCTCGTCAACCTCCCCGAGGCCGACCTCGCGGGCATCCCGCGCCTGCCGGTCGTGGCGGTCTTCATCGGCGCGAGCTTCGCGACGTTCTACACGATGCCCGATTTCCTGTCCGTCCGGGCCCTCGGGGCGCTCATGCTCTTCCTCGCCCGCGCGACCCTCGACGCCGGCTACCGCCAGCTGCCCCATAGCCTGCTCGACGCAGCGGTGAGCTATGGCCTGCTGATCCTCTTCGGCTTCTGGTGGGCCTGCTCGCCGCCTGTCTTCGGTCGTCAATGCGACTGGGTGCTCGCGACCGCCGGCCGGCGCACCGTCGTCGGCGGCCTGCTGCTCGTGCTCGGCGCCGCCTGCCTCGTCCAATCCTTCCGGCTGCCGTGAGCCGCGCGCTGCTCATCGTCGTCTCCGGTCCCGCCGGCAGCGGCAAGACCACGCTCTGCGCCCGTCTCACCGAGGCCCGCCCGCAGGCGATCCGCCGCGTGATCACGTGCACCACGCGCGCGCCGCGGCCCGGGGAGGCCGACGGCGTCGACTACCATTTCCTCACGCGCGCGAGCTTCGAGCAGCAGGTCGCGCAGGGCGTCTTCCTCGAACACGCCCTCGTCCACGGCAACCTCTACGGCCCGCGCGCGGCCGACGTCGCCGCCCATCTCGGCGCGGGCTTCGACGCGCTCCTGAACGTCGACGTCCAAGGCGCCGCCACGATCCGCGCCAAGGGCGCCGCGGACCCGCGCCTGGCCGCCGCGCTCGTCACGGTCTTCATCCGCGTGAGCGACCGCGCCGAGCTCCGTCGCCGGCTCACGGGCCGCGGCACCGACCCCGCCGACGAGATCGACCGCCGCGTGGCCGCCGCCGAAGAGGAGCTCCGCCACGCCGGCACTTATCAGCACGTGATCGAGAGCGGCACCCGCGAGGCCGACTTCGCCGCGCTGCAGGCCATCTACCTCGCCGAGAAGTCCCGCCGTCCGTGATGGAGAAGAACGACATCGCGGCCGTCCTCGACGAGATCGCCACGTTGATGG
>SYID01000102.1 GCA_005798925.1 Verrucomicrobiota bacterium | reverse complement strand
GCGCCGCCGGCCAAGCCCGGCGTCCGCGTAGGCTTCGCCGAAAGGGACATCACGCCGGAAATCGGCATGGAAGTCCCGGGCAATTACGGGAAGGTCTACTCGAAGAAGATCCACGACCCCTGCAAGGTCCGAGCGAGCGTGTTCGACGATGGTCAGAAGCGCGTGGCGCTGGTGGGCATCGACGCCTTGCTGATCCGTCGGGAGACGGTGCAGGAGATCCGCGCCTTGGTGAAGGCCGCTTCGGGCATCACCGACGTGATGATCGGCGCCTCGCATTCCCATTCTTCCGGGCCGATCGGGATGATCCTGCCGGGCGAGTTCGACCATGCTTCGGCCGAGATCCAGGAATTGGCTTATCAGAAGTCCTCCTGCGCCGATGCCGGCTACCTGAAGAAGGCCATCGCCGCCACGGTCGAGGCGATCGTCGCCGCCGACCAGTCCAAGGCCGCGGTGACGGTCGGTTATGGCGTCGGTCACGAGAGCCAGGTGGCGTTCAATCGTCGTCTCCGCATGAAGAACGGCCTGACCTTCTCGCATCCGGGCAAGAACAACCCCGACGTGGTCGCGTTCGCCAACCCGACCGACGATGAGGTCGGCGTCATCGGTGTCTGGGGCGCCGACGGCAAACTGGCCGGCTGCATCGTGAACTTCTCCTGCCACGCCACCACGAACTCCGACGGCATCGGCGCGAACTGGATCTACTACACCGAGAAGGTCATCCGCGGCTATTACGGCGCGGACACCAAGGTCGTCTTCCTGCAGGGCGCCTGCGGCGACGTGACCCAGGTCAACAACCTCGACCCCAAGGCCAATCCGGCGTCCGACGACTGGTCGCAGTTCGTCGGCGGACGCGTGGGAGCCGAGGCCCTGAAAGTCCTGCTGAGCATGTCGCAGACCCGTACCGCCGAGGTGCCCCTCGCCGCCGACCACAAGGTCTGGGAGATTCCCCGTCGACTGCCTGCGCCCGAGCGCGTCGCCGAAGCCCGGGAGCGCATCAAGGGACCGGTCGCCCACAAGGATTGGGTCTGGGCCAAGGAGACTCTTCTGCTCGACGCCTTGATCGCCAAGAAGCGCGACGTCGAGGTCGAGGTGCAAGCCATCCAGGTCGGCCCGGTGGTCTACCTTTCCAATCCGGCGGAGTATTTCGTGTCCTACGGGCTGCAGCTCAAGAAACGCAGCGGTTTCCCGATGACCTTCCCGGTCGAGCTCGCCAACGGGTGCGTGGGTTACGTGCCGGACGAAGAAGCCTTTGGTCCGAACGGCGGCGGTTACGAGACGCGCCTGACGAGCTACAGCAACCTGGACATCACGGCCGGCACGCAGTTCATGAACGTCGGGCTCGAGCTCGCCGCGAAGATGAAGCCCGCGAAGCTGCCGGAGCGTCCGAACGGTCCCGCCGGCAAGCCTTGGGCTTACGGCGACCAGCCCCCGCAGCTGAAATGATCCGCGCCGCCGCCATTCTCTTCGCTGGCGCGCTCGTCGCTGCCCCGCTGCCGAGTCCGCTCTCGCCGGAAGACGCTCAAAAGGCTTTCGAAACCGTCCCGGGCCTGCGCGTCGAACTCGTCGCCGCCGAGCCGTTGGTGGCCTCGCCGTGCGCCATCGCTTTCGACTCCCAAGGTCGACTCTTCGTGGCCGAGAACCGCGGCTACCCGATCGGGCCGAAGGAGGGGGAGCAGCCCGCGGGCGTCATCGCCATGCTTGAGGACACCGATGGCGACGGACGGATGGATAAACGTACCGTCTTTGCGGATGGGCTGACTTTCCCGAACGGCGTGCTGCCCTGGGGCGGCGGGCTCATCGTCACCTGCGCGCCGGATGTCCTTTTCCTGAAAGATAACGACGGCGACGGCGTCGCCGAAGAGCGGAAGGTACTGCTCACCGGCTTCGCCACGACGGGTAGCACGCAGCTGCGGGTGAACGCTCCGACCGTCGGACCCTGGGACGGAAAAATCTACCTCGCCGCCGGGCTCAGCGGCGGGACGGTCACGTGTCCGTCTCATCCCGAGCGGCCGCCGCTCAAGATGACGTCGGACATCCGTTTCGATCCCGAGACCCTCGAGGTCGAGCTCGTGGACGGGAAGTCGCAGTACGGGATGAGCTTCGATGTCTTCGGCAACCGCTTCATCTGCATGAACCGGGTGCCCGTCCAGCATGTGGTCTTCGAATCCAAGTGGCTCAAGCGCAACCCTCGTCTCGCGTTCAGCGAAACCGTGCAGGACTGTAATGAGCGTAACGCCTTCAACGGGATGAACGGCGGCCATGATGGTGTGCGGCTTTTCCCGATCAGCTCGAACATCACCACCGCCGACGGTCATGCCGGCTCGTTCAGCGCCGCCTGCGGGGTGAAGGTCTGGCAGGGTAAGTCGATGCTCACCCCGGAGTGCGCGGGAGCCGTCTTCTCATGCGATCCCACGGGTAATCTCGTCCACGCCGACCGGCTCATCGCCAAAGGCGCTACCTTCGCGGCCTCGCCGCTCTACCCGGGCCGTGAGTTCCTGGCCTCCCGGGACGATTGGTTCCGTCCGGTCTTCCTGGCCCGAGGACCCGAAGGCGCCATGTATGTCGCCGACATGTATCGTAAGGTCATCGAGCACCCTGACTATCTTCCTGAAGAGGTGCGCAAGCATACCGATTTTGTGACCGGCAAAAATCTGGGCCGGATCTGGCGTATCCGCGCCGAGCATCGGGCGGACGACGTCAGCACGGCCTTGGCGGTCCTCCCGACGACGCCTGACTCCGGCCTGCGACGCATCGTCAAGTATGGAGATGATCCTTCCGAGGCTGCGACGTTGGCGTTGGCACGTCACGCCTGGGAGTTTTCCGAGGACAAATGGCTGCGCAACGGCATCCTCAGCGGCATCGGCGGTCGAGAGCCCGCCTTCCTTCGCGAGCTTCTGGCGGTCAGGCCGGCCGAAGCCAGGATCGGCACGGGTATGGCCGAGATCTTCGGTTACCTCGGAAGCTCGCTGACGAAGCCAGCCGAACTTGAGCTGGCCTCTGCGGCGCCGGAGGCCATCCGGCTCGCTCTGCTTTCAGGATATCTCACGACCCGTAAGCCGGCCGGCCTGCCTTTGGCGTTCCAGACGCTGCTTGATGCCTCGCCTGAGGTCGCGACGGACAAATCCAAGACGATCGAAGCGCGGAGCGTCGCCGTGAAACTCATGGCGCGTCTGCCGTGGGAGCGTTCTGGGCAGGCCTTGCTGACGCTGGCTCTGGATGATGCGCAGCCTGACCTCGCCGCGGCGGCGCTCAAGGCCGTGGTCGCCTATCCCCAGGACAAGGTATCGGTCACCTTGATCGCGGGATGGTCGCGATACACGCCGGCCCGGCGCGATGGTGTCTTGGGCGCTTTGTTGGGCGTTCCGTTCCATGTGAAAGGTGTCCTGGCGGCCGTAGAGGACAAGCGCCTGCCCGCCAGCGCCTTTACGGGCGTCCGCCGACGTCAGGTGCTCGCCGCCAAGGATCCGGCCGTGAAAGCCCTCGCCGAGCGTCTGCTGACCGTCTCCGCCCGCCCGGAGGCCTTGGCCGAAGCCAGCCAAGCCTTGGCGCTGAAGCCCATGCCGTCCGAGGGCCGGACCGTCTTCAACGCCGTCTGCGCCAGCTGCCATCGCCTGGACAGGGAAGGGCACGCCGTCGGGCCCGACCTCCTGGACATCCGCCGGCAGACCAAGGAGAACATCCTCTTCCATATCGTGAACCCCGACGCCGAGATCGCGCCTGCTTTCACCGCTTATCTCGCCGAGGCCAAGGACGGACGCGTCCTCAGCGGTATCCTGGTCGGCGACACGCCCACCTCGATCACTTTGCGTGGTCCCTTGGGCGTCGAAGCGAGTCTCCTTCGCGCCGACCTCGCCAAGCTCGAGGCCTTGCCCGGCTCGCTGATGCCGACCGGTCTCGAGGCAGGGCTTTCTAAGCAGCAGCTCGCGGACTTGTTGGCGTACCTGAAGGGGGAGAAATGAGCGCCTTCGATCTTCAGGTGATGACCACGAAGTTCAGTTACTCGTTAGTAAGTCAAAGAGACGAACAAGTTCAGCGTATGAACCCGAATCAGGTACTGATCCAACATACGAGTCGTCGTGGATGATGCCGTGCGCATCCCATATTTTTTCTCCGTCGAAGAAATTCGCACTCCATGAGCTTCCACCGACCTGATGGCAGTCGCCGGTACGAAGCGGAGTGATCTTCGCAAAGGTTGACCAAAAAGCCTCTGCTCCGGCGGCCGTGATCATGAGTCTCTTTTCGGAGCCCGTACCATAGCCTCCGGAGTTGATCGTGGTTATGGTCATCAGATTGAAGTCGGCTATCTTGGCTGTTTTATTCCCTGTATCGTCCTCCGTGGTAAGGAAGGCCATCCGTCGTTCTGAGGTCGTCATGCACGCTTATTTAATATTACTGTTATTGAGAGCAACGCTTTCTTGATTCATCTTGTATCCGCCATGGCGCGTGTTTTTTAAGCATTAAGAGTAAACAATGAACCTGAAATTCAAGCTGCAGACCTCTGGGTTTATCGAGTGGATAAGCTCTCATTACACTGCTGGGGACCATGGTCAGCACTGCGTCTCTTGGGTCCTGAAGGTGTCATATGAAAAAAAAGAAGGACTGATTTTCGAACGCGGATACTTCAATCGTCTGTACGGAGAATGCACCAGGCTCCGTGAGCTCGATGATATTGAGTGTCAGCGCCGGATGGTATTGAAGCTGTCACCTGAAGATCCGCGGCTGGCATCCCTTGTCATGTGGTTGAAGCGCTCGGGCGTTTTTGGTTGGGAGCTATGTGCCGACATCAGACCGAAGGCTGACGAGTGGCATCTTTGGAGGTTTATGCTCGAGATGGATGGCGAGAAGTGGGAGTGCGGCATGGGCGTCCCCGGTGCACCCCTTCCGTCGTTCGATGCCTTCAAGGGATTTAAGTTCCAAGATGAGAGAGAATTAGGTCATCCTCATCCGTTTCCATACCAGCTCATCAAGAACTCCGCAGAGGATGTCGATGTGCTCGGACAAAGCGCTTGGGGGCAAGACCAGATAGGCAGTGCCGACATGTATTCGTTCTTTCCCGCCCAGAGCCATTTCCACTTCTGTCATGGCGACCCTAGGATGGTCGAGCTGACTCGCCGTGTCTTTGATTTGCTTGAGTCGCGGGCCCTCCCCCAGGTCATCAACTATCGGGACACCTGCGGAAGAACTTTGTCCATCGATTTCAAGCGAAGGATCGTGAAGATTGCGGATTCCCAGCATTGCTGTGAGGTCAAGATTAGCGAGGCCACTCTGAACGCTTTCTGGAAGAACCTTGACGGAAGATATCCTGGTCAACCTGCGGTCGACAGGAAACACTGGCCTAATTGGCCTACTCGTATTTTAGAAGCGGACGCCGAAAGCAATCAGGATGGCACCACGAAAGGATTCCTCTGGCATGCGGAGTTATGTGATGGTCGCGACCAATGGGCTGGAATGGGTTATTCGACTTCTTCCTGGTGGGTCGACCATAAGGCGGGTGAGATATACAGATATTTCCGGCAACTTTTGAGCATCGACAGTAACCCATGATTATTGAATCTGAAGTCCTTCTCGGCTCGATTGAGATTCGCCATCTGTAATCCATCCGGCTTGCCCGCGCAGGCTAGCCGGGTAGTAGTATCTTCATCCCTATGAGCCCTACGCGTCGTGCTTTTCTTGGTTCCCTCGGCGGCCTGGCGGCCGGTTGCGCCCTCGCTCCGGCCCTGCGCGCGGCGGAAGCCGGCGGCAAGCCCCTCGGACTGGCGCTCTGCGGCCTAGGGAGTTATTCGAACGGCGAGCTCTCGCCCGCGCTGCTGGAGACAAAGAACGTCAAGCTCGTCGCGGCGATCACCGGTACGCGCGAGAAGGGCGTGAAGCTCGCGAAGCTCCATGGTTTCGACGAAGCGAACATCTACTCCTACGACCAGTGGGACAAGGTCGCGGCCAACAAGGCCATCGATATCATCTACGTCGTCACGCCCCCCGGCATCCACGCGCAGAACGTCATCGCCGCCTTCGGGGCCGGCAAGCACGTCATCTGCGAGAAGCCGATGGCCACTTCGGCCGCCGAATGCGACACCATGATCGCCGCGGGCAAGAAGGCCGGCAAGCGTCTCGCGATCGGCTATCGCCTCCACTTCGATCCGTATCATCAGGAACTCGTCCGCCTGGCCAAGTCCCAGGAGTTCGGCCCTTTCATGAAGATGACGAGCGCCAACGGCTTCACCCTGCGCAAGCACGCCTGGCGCATCGAGAAGAAGCTCGCCGGCGGTGGCGCGCTGCTCGACATGGGCGTCTATTCTATCCAGGCTTGTTGCATGGCAGCCGACGCCAATCCGGTGGCCGTCACGGCCAAGGAGCTACCGAAGACCCAGCCTGATTTCTTCAAGGAGGTCGAGCAGGCCATGGAGTTCCGCCTTGAGTTCGCCAATGGCGCCGTGGCCGATGTCTGGACCGGCTACGATGCCAACCGCGCCGAGTTCCTGGCTGAAGCCGAGAAGGGCTGGTTCAAGGGCGAGCGCCCCGTCTTCAGTTACCGTAACCTCAACATCTCGACCTCCGCCAAGGGTAGATTGGACTTCGGTATCTTCCGTCAGCAGCAGCGCCACATGGACGGCGTCGCCCAGGCTTTCCGTGACGGCACCGAGGTCACCTGCAACGGTGAAATCGGTCGTCGCGACATGGTCATCATCGACGGCATCTATGAGTCGATCCGTACCGGCAAGAAGGTCGGGCTGAAGTATAGCTAACGAAACAGGGTAGGGATAGGGGTGGGGGTAGGGACAGCACCACGTGCTGTCCTGATGCCGCTATGTCGTGACGCGGTCCCGACCCTGCCTCTTAGTTCGTCCCCTTCGCGAGGGTGGCCTTGAGCGACGAGACGATGGAAGCGTAGGCGGGGTCGGCCGCCAGGTTCTTCAGTTCCTTCGGATCGGCGTCATGGTCGTAGAGTTCGACGCCGAGCTTGCCCTGGTTCCACTCCGTATAGCGGTAGCGCTCGGTGCGGACCGAGCGGCCGACCTTACGTTCCGGCGTGGCGGCCTTCTTCTTGCCGCCCGCGTTGATGGCGCCGAAGTCGACCTGCGTGTAG
>SYID01000101.1 GCA_005798925.1 Verrucomicrobiota bacterium | reverse complement strand
TTGCCGGTGGCGCCGTGCGCGATGGCGGTGGCGCCTTCCTTGCGGGCGATCTCGACCATGCGCTTGGCGATGAGCGGACGCGCGATGGACGTGCCGAGGTAGTACTGGCCTTCGTAGATGGCGCTGGCCTGCATCATCGGGAAGATGAAGTCGCGGGCGAACTCGGCCTGGAGGTCGTCGACGTAGAGCTTGGAAGCGCCGGTCTTCATGGCCTTCTGCTTGAGGCCCTTGAGTTCGTCTTCCTGGCCGATGTCGGCGCAGAACGCGATCATCTCGGCGTCATGCTTGTCCTTGATCCAGGAAAGGAGGACGGAGGTGTCGAGGCCGCCGGAGTAGGCCAGGACGATTTTCTTCTTCTTGCTCATGTTAGTGGTATGGGAAAATCAGCCGCGATGGGCGGCGAGGTGCGCGAGGATGGCCTTCTGCACGTGCAGGCGGTTCTCGGCTTGGTCGAAGATGATGCTCTGCTTGCTCGCGAGCACTTCGGCCGAGACCTCCTCGCCGGGGTGGGCCGGGAGGCAGTGCATGAAATAGGCGGACGGCTTGGCCAAGGACATCAGCTTGGCGTCGACCTGGTAAGGCTGCATGGTGCGCAGGCGCTCGGCTTTCTCGGCTTCCATGCCCATGCTCACCCAGACGTCGGTGTAGACCATGTCCGCTCCTTTGACGGCGGCGGCGGGGTCGGTCGAGAAGGTGAAGGACCCGGCGAGGCCGTCCTTCTTCAGCTGGGCGCGGACCTCGGCGCCGGGCTCGTAACCGGCGGGACCGGCGAGCGCGATCTCGACGCCGAGGGCCGCGCCGCCGAGCACGAAGGAGTTCGCCATGTTGCAGGCGGTGTCGCCGAGGAAGGCGACCTTCTTGCCCTTGAGCGAAGCGGCATACTGTTCCGGCCGGCCGGGTGCGTAGCGCTCGGCGAGCGTGAACATGTCCGTCAGGAACTGGCACGGGTGCAGGAAGTCGGACAGCGCGTTGACGACCGGCATCGTGCCGCAGCGGGCGAACTCCTCGAGCAGGCCGTGTTCGTGGCAGCGGATGACCATGCCGTGCAGGTAACGGGACAGGACGCGCGCGGTGTCGGCGACGGTCTCGCCGCGGGAGATCTGCAGGTCGTCGGCGTTGAGCATCACCGGCAGCCCGCCGAGCTCATGGACGCCGACCTGGAAGGAGACGCGGGTGCGGGTGCTCTTCTTGAAGAACATCAGGCCCCAGGACTGGTGCGCGAGGGCGGCGCCGGCGGACCGGCCACGACCGGCCTTGAGGGCCGCGGCGGCGGCGAAGACCTGGGCCGTCTCGGCCGGGCTCAGGTCGGTCTCCTTCAGGAAATGACGCATCTCGGAAAGCGTTCGAACATAGCCCTGCCGGACCGTTTGGACAGCGGAAAATAAGGGCGGAAAACCGCTCAGGCGGCCTTCCAGCCGCCGAGGACCTGACGCAGGATCGCCACCGACTCGGCCAGCTCGGCCGGCGAGGCGTTCAGCGGAGGCAGCAGCCGGACCGCCACGCCGCCCGCCGGCGCGGTCAGGATGCCGGCCTCGCGGAGGGCGGCGACGACCAGGAGCGGGTCGACGTGCAGGATGACGCCGACCATGTAACCGGCGCCGCGCACTTCCTTGACGAGGTCAGGGCGGAGGGAGACGAGTTCACGCAACGCGGCGTGCCAGGCGACGGAACGTTCGGCGACCTTGGCGACGAGTTGTTCGGACTCCAGGATCTCGAGCACGGCCAGACCGGCGGTGGCCGCGAGGGGCCCGCCGCCGAACGTGGTGCCATGCGAACCGGCCTGGAAGAGGTCGTCGTGGGGAGGGGCCATCCAGATCGCGCCGATCGGGAAACCGCCGCCGAGGCCCTTGGCCATGGCGATCGCGTCAGGCTTCACGCCCGCATGCTCGTAAGCGAAGAACCTGCCGGTCCGGCCGATGCCGCACTGGATCTCGTCGATCATGAACAGGACGTCACGGGCCCGGCAGATCTTCTCGACCCCGCGGAGGAACTCCGGGGCGGCCGGGTTCACGCCGCCCTCGCCCTGGATCGATTCGATCAGGACGGCGGCCGTGGTCTGGGCGTCGATGGCCTTGTCCCAGGCGGCGAGGTCGTTGAGCGGGACGGCGGCGAAGCCGGACAACAAAGGACGGAAGCCCTTCTGGATCTTCTCCTGCGGCGTGGCGGACATGCCGCCGAAGGTGCGTCCGTGGAAAGCCTTCTCGGCGACGACGACGCCGATGCAGGCGCCTTCCGTGCCGGACTTGCGCTGGCCATGGAGACGGGCGAGCTTGAGCAGGCCTTCGTTGGCCTCGGCGCCGCTGTTGCAGAAGATGACGCGGCCGGGGCCGCAACGGAGCGAAAGGGCGTGGGCGAGTTCGCCCTGGGGTTCGTTCCGGTAAAGGTTGCTGACGTGGACGAGCTTGCCCGCCTGATCGGCGACCCGCTGCACCCAATGCGGGTGGGCGTGGCCGACGGCGTTGACGGCGATGCCCGAGGCGAAGTCGAGGTACCGCTTGCCCGCGGCGTCCCAGACGAGCGTGCCCTGCCCTTTGACGAGCGTGATGGGCGGCGCGCCGTAGTTGTGGGCGACGTTGGCCGCGTAGTTCGCGGCGGCGGGATCTGCGGACGGGCCGTTCATCAGCCGTGGACGATCTCGGTGCCGATGCCCTTGTCGGTGAAGACCTCGAGGAGGAGCGCGTGCGGGACGCGTCCGTCGATGAAGTGCACGCGCCGCACGCCTTCCTTCAGGGCCTTCACCGCGCTGTCGACCTTCGGGATCATCCCGCCGGCGATGACGCCCTTGCGCTTGAGCTCATCGACCTCGCTGACCTTCAGCGTGGGAATGAGGGAATCCGGGTCCTTCGGGTCGGCCAGCAGGCCGGGGACGTCGGACATGAAGATGAGGCGGCGGGCGCGCAGGGAATTGGCGACGGCCGCGGCGGCGACGTCGGCGTTGGTGTTGTAAGCCTGGTCGTCCGCGTCGAGCGCGATGGGCGAGACCACCGGCAGGTGGCCGTCGGCGAGCGCCTTCTTGATGAGCTTGGTCTTCACGAACTTGATGTCGCCGACGAAACCGATGTCGACGGGCTGACCCTTCTCGTCCGTGCCGTAGAGCTTCTCGCAGAGGTTCACGTGATTGCCCGGCATGCCGAGCGGGTTGGCACCGCGGGCCTTGAGGGATTCGCAGATCTGTCCGTTGATCTCCTGATTGAGGGTCTCCTCGACGATCTTGACGGTCGCGGCGTCGGTGACGCGCATGCCGCCGCGGAACTCGGACCTGATGCCGGCCTTGTCCATGGCGCGGGTGATGGCCTTGCCGCCGCCGTGGACGACCACGACCTGGATGCCGACGGCGGAGAGGAAAGCGATGTCGGTGGCCACGCGGTCGCGGCCTTCCGGATTCGGGTCGTCCATGAAGCTGCCGCCGTACTTCACCACGAAGGTGGATCCGCGGAACTTATGGATGTAAGGAAGCGCCTCGTGAAGGACCTCGGCTTTCTGGGCGGCGGGAATGCTCATCTTGCGGGACGGAGTGTCGGGACGGCGGCCGGGGAGTAAACGGAAAACCTCACTCGCTCTTGTTGTAGTTCACGTAGCCGTCGGTGAGGTCCGCCGCGAGGAGCCGGAACTTGGCGGCGCCGAGATTGAGCTTCAGGCGGACGGCGAAGCGGGCGGCCTTCACGACCTGCTTCCACTTGGGCTTGTTCTCGGGCAGCGGCTTGCCGCCGAGGACGGCCGGGACGTCGTCGTAGTAGATATCCAGCCTGGACTCGTCCAAGCCCGTGCGGGCGTAGCCGGCGGCGTCGGCCAGACGGCCCCAGTTCGGGTCTTCGCCGAACCAGGAGGACTTCACCAGGAGCGAGTTGCCGATCGCGCGGGCGATCTTCTCGGCGTCGGCCCGGGTGCGGGCGCCTTCGATCTCCACGGCCACGACCTTGGTGATCTTCTCGCCGTCGCCCACGATCTTCTCCGCCAGGGCGAAGCAGACCTGGTCGAGGGCTTCCTGGAAGAGCGCGCGGAGCGCGGCCGGAGCGGACGCGCCCACGGTGACGCCGGAGACGCCCGAGGCGAGCAGGAGCACGGTGTCGTTGGTGGACATGTCACCGTCGACGCTGACGCAGTTGAAGGACTGGTCGGAAGAGGCCTTGAGGGCGGCCTTGAGCTCGGCCGGCGAGGCGGCGGCGTCGGTGCAGACGAACGCGAGCATGGTGGCCATGTTGGGCTCGATCATGCCGGCGCCTTTGGCGATGCCGGCGAGGGTGACGGTCCGGCCCTCCCAGACGAAGCGCGCGGTGACGGACTTGGGGCGGGTGTCGGAAGTGAGGATGGCGTGGGCGGAACGCACGCCTTCGGCGGCCTCGCGCGAGAGACGGGCGGCCGAGACCTTGATGCCTTCGGCGACCTTGGCCATCGGGAGCAGCTCGCCGATACGACCGGTGGAACAGACGAGGAAAGCGTCGTCGGGCGCACCCACGGCGGCGGCGGAGAGCCTGGCCATGGCCGCGGCGTCGGCGTCGCCCTGGGCGGCCGTGCAGGCGTTGGCGTTGCCGCTGTTGCCGACGATGCCGCGGATCCGGTCCGCGGAGACGGCGAGGACCTGCTGGCAGAAGCGGACGGGGGCGGCCTTGACGTCGTTGGTCGTGAAGACGCCGGCGGCGGCGCACGGACGATCGGCGACCACGAGCGTCAGGTCGAGTCGGTCGGACGACTTGTTCCGGATGTCGCAGCCGGCGGCGCCGACGCGGAAGCCGGGCACGTCGGAGACGCCCGGCGAATCATGGTTGAACTCGATGGACATGGAGAAAGATCAGCGCAGGCCTTCGGCTTCGTCCCAACCCATCATCAGGTTGAGGCTCTGGACCGCCTGGCCGCCGGCGCCCTTGAGCAGGTTGTCGATCACCGAGGTGATGACGAGGTTGCCCGTGCGCGCGTCGGCGACGACCGAGCAGGCGACCCGGTTCGTGTGGGCGACGTGGGCGGTGTCGGGAAACTCGCCCGACTTGAGCAAGGTCACGAACGGCCGGCCGGCGTAGGCCTGCCGCCACACGGCTTCGACCTGCGCGACGGTTACGCCCGGGGCGGGCACGACGATGGTCGTGGCGATGCCGCGGTGCATCGGAGCGAGGTGCGGATTGAACTGCACGACGACCGGCTGGCCGGCGGCCGCGCCGAACTGCTCCTCGATCTCGGCGATGTGCCGGTGACCGGGGATGCCGTAGGCCTTGATCGAGCCGTCCCGCTCGGAGAAGAGGAAGCCGACGTCGGCCTTCTTGCCGGCGCCGGAGACGCCGCTGTAGGAGTTGATGATCAGTCGGCCCGGCTCGGGCCTGAGCAGCCCGGCGCGCAGGAGCGGCACGAGCGGCACCTGGATGCTGGTCGGATAGCAGCCCGGGCAGGCGATGAGCTTCGCGCTCTTCCAGGCGTCGTCCGTCTGGAGTTCCGGGATGACGTAACGGGCCTGCGCGGCGAGCGCCGGCGCGGGATGGTCATGGCCGTAATGCTTCTTGTACAGCGCCAGGTCGCGGAGACGGAAGTCGGCGGACAGGTCGAGCACCCGCTTGCCGGCGGCGACGAGCGGCGCGGCGTATTCGGCGGCGACGCCGTGCGGCAGGGCCAGGAACCAGACGTCGACGTCAGACTTCGCGCATTCCTCGGGCGAGGAAGCGGAGAACAGGAGCGCCGGGTCGACGATGCCGCGGAGCCGCGGCAGCTCGTCGGCCACGGACTTCCCGGCCAAGGTCCGCGAACAGACGGCGGCGAGCCGGACCCGCGGGTGGCGGGCCAGGACGCGGACGAGCTCCTCCCCGGTGTACCCGGAGGCGCCGACGATGCCGACCTTGGTCAGGTTTTGGGACATGGCTTGAGAGTTTGGTGGTTTAGGATGACGAACTGATGGCTGGAGTGGGCGAACTGGGCAACAAAAAGGCCCCGGGGTGCCGGGGCCTTCGAGGTTTCCTGTCCCTTCGCGGATTAACGCTTGGAGAACTGGAAGCGCTTGCGGGCGCCGGGGCGGCCGGGCTTCTTACGTTCGCGCATACGACCGTCGCGGGTAAGGAGACCTTCTTTCTTCAGAGGAGCGCGGAGGGTGGCGTCCATCTTCTGGATCGCGCGGGCGAGGCCATGGGAGATGGCGCCGGCCTGACCGTTGGGGCCGCCGCCGATGACGCGGACCACGATGTCGAGCTGGCCGTCGAGGCCGGCGGTCGTGATCGGAAGGGTGGCGGATTTCACCAGGGCCTCGGTGTAAAGGTACTCCTCGACGGGCTTGCCGTTGACGACGATGGAACCGGAGCCGCGGGAGAGGCGGATGCGGGCCGAGGCGGTCTTACGACGGCCGACGGCGGTGATGGCGGAGGACTTGGCGGTCATTGCGGAAGATTCGGTCGATTAACCCTTGAACGGGATCGGATTGGAGGCGGCGTGGTCATGCTTGTCTCCGGCGTAGACGCGCAGTTTCAGAAGCATGGCGTTGGCGAGACGGTTCTTGGGGAGCATGCCCTTGACGGCGTGGGTGACCAGGAACTCCGGACGGCGCTCGCGCATGGCGGCGGCGGTGCGGCGGTAGGCGGTGCCGACCCAGCCGGTGTAGAACATGTAGGTCTTGTCCTGCTCCTTGGAGCCGGTGAGACGGACCTTGTCGGCGTTGATCACGATGACGTAATCGCCGGTGTCGACGTGGGGGGTGTAGGTCGGCTTGTGGCGGCCGCGGAGAATATTGGCGATTTTGACGGCGACTCGGCCCAGGACCTGGTCCTTGGCGTCGACGACATACCAGGTCTTGTCCTTGAGCTGCACGTTCTTGGCTAGCGTGGTCTTCATAAAGAGGGAAAGCGGGAACATGGGAAAGGACCCCCCTCCGTCAACACCTGAATGCTCCCCTGCCCCCGACGGCCGCAAATTGGCCGAAAACATGGAGGGCGCGGCTGAAACCGCGCCCGCCGGAGGACCTTGCCGAGGCACTCAGAAGATGAACTTGGCGTACACCCGGCCCCAGAAGATGGAGCCCTTGGTCAAGGCCTGGCCGTCGCGGTTATGGGCCCAGTTGACGCCGGCGCCGAGTTCGGGGCCGCGCCCGATCTGCCGGGTGACGTCCAGGGACGCCCCGGTATAACCATAGGCGTTCTTGGCAGCGTAGACCGAGGTCGAGGCGTCGCAGAGGCCGGCGTAGGCCTTGACCACGATATCGCAGCCGGTGAGCCCGAGGTTGGAGCCGGGGAAGGTCTTGGACCCGGCCACCTCGACGGTGAACTGCTGGAGCTCGGTGCTGTAGTAGACGTAGGTCGAAGGCTTCAGGGCGACGTTGCCGAGCGTGACGCCCGCGTAGACCTCGCGGTTCGAGTCGATCTGCGTCACGCCGTGGGTGGCGATCGTGCGGACGGTCGCGGCGGTCAGGCGCTGGTGGCCGACATCGATCTCGCCGAAGGAAAAATCACGGCGCAGGCCGACGGTGTAGGTACGCTCGACGGCGTCGGCGTTGAAGAAGTTCGCGTAGATCGAAAGACCCGACAGTCCCGGCGCGCTGTAGTCGAGGGTGACGAGGGTCTGGATGAGGCCGTCGCGGTCCGAGCGCTCGATGCCGCGGAAGACGTTCTTGCCGTCCCATGAGACGAGGCCGCGGAGGGAAAGGTCGGAGGTGGCGGCGGGCACGGGAGCCGGGGGGGCGTCCTGGGCGGCGCCGGCGCCGGCGAAAACAGTCAAGGCGAGGGCGGTGAGGGCGGGCTTCATGTGCGTTGGTCTTGACGATGATTTCCGCCCAAAAACAAGCCGTTGGCAAGCCCCAAGGGGCCGCCGAGGCGGCGGTCACATCGCGGCGATGATCGCGTCGCCGAACTCCGAGCATTTGATCTCGGTCGCGCCCTGCATCTGACGGGCGAAATCGTAGGTCACGCGGCCGCCGCCGATGGCGCCGTTGAGACCCTTGAGGACCAAGTCAGCCGCTTCGGTCCAGCCCATGTAGCGGAGCATCATCTCGCCGGAGAGCACCACGGAGCCCGGGTTGACGACGTCCTTGTTGGCGTACTTGGGAGCGGTACCATGGGTGGCCTCGAAGATCGCGTGGCCGGTAAGGTAGTTGATGTTGCCGCCCGGAGCGATGCCGATGCC
>SYID01000100.1 GCA_005798925.1 Verrucomicrobiota bacterium | reverse complement strand
TCGAGGAGGCGGCCGCAGGTGCCCACGCAGGCGTCGCAGATGCCGACGCCGCCGGGTCCGGCGATCAGTTTGCCGGCCTGGGCGGCCGGCTTGCCGCAGAAGGAGCAGCTCTCGGCGCGGTCGCCGGCCATGGGCTCAGGCGCGGCCCGGCTTGGGCATCACGACGTGGTCGACGAGGCCGTAGGCCTTCGCCTGCTCGGCCGTCATGTAGAAATCGCGGTCGGAGTCGCGCTGCAGTTCCTCGGGCGTCTTGCCGCTGTGCTTGGCGAGGACGTGGTTGAGCGTGTCGCGCCAGCGGAGGATCTCCTTCGCGGCGATCGAGATGTCGGAAGTCTGGCCGGTCGCACCGCCGCTGGGCTGATGGATCATCACGCGGCAGTTCGGGAGCGCGTGGCGCTTGCCCTTGGTGCCGGCGGCGAGGAGGACCGTGGCCATGCTGGCCGAGAGACCGATGCAGTAGGTGTTCACCTCGCACGTGAGGAAGTTCATCGTGTCGTAGATGGCCATGCCGGCGGTGATGGAGCCGCCCGGCGAGTTGATGTAGATCGAGATGTCCTTCTTCGGGTCCTCCATCTGCAGGAACAGCAGCTGGGCGATGACCGCGTTGGCCACCTCGTCGTAGATCGGCGAGCCGATGAAGATGATGCGGTCCTTCAGCAGGCGGCTGTAGATGTCCCAGGCTCGCTCGCCGCGGGCGTCGCGTTCGACGACGTTAGGAATGATGTAGGACATGGGGGTGCGGGAAGGACTGTGCCCGGAACGGGCGAAATCTCAACCTCAGGCGGCGGCTCCGCCCGCGAGGACGGCGTCGAGGGCCTTGTTGAGGAGGGCGTCGCGGCGGAGTTCGGCGAGGCGCTGGCGGTCCTTGACCAGCTTTTCGGGCTGGGTCTGGCTGGCCTGGGCGGCCTGCATGATCGCGGAACCGAGCTCTTCGCGGGACACCTCGAGCTTCAGCTCTTCGGCGATGCGGGCGAGGACGAACTGGGCGCGGACGCGGAGGGCGGCGGCCTTCTTGGCTTCGGCGAGGATCTCGTCGCGCTGGGTCTCGAGCTCCTCGGGCCTGGTGCCGCTGCGCAGGCGCATCTCGGCGTACTGGTAGAAGAGGCCCTGGGCGACGGAAAGGACGGCGGATTCCGGCAGGGGGAAGTCCTGGCCGGCGAGGAGGGCGTCGACGGCCTTCTCGCGGCGGGCGGTCTCGGCGGCCTGCTGCTTGGAGCCTTCGAGGCCCTTGCGGAGCTGGGCGCGGAGTTCTGCGGCGTCCTTCACGCCGACGGCCTTGCAGAACGCCTCGTCGACGACGGGCAGCTGCTTGCGGCGGACTTCGCTGGCGGTGATCGCGTAGGCGACCTTCTTGCCGCGGAGGGCTTCGCGCTCATGCGTGGCGGGGAAGACGTATTCGGCCTGGGCGGTGGCGCCGGCCTTGAGGCCGATCACGGCCTGGGCGATGGCGGGGACGGCGACGGCGGCGCCTTCGGCCCCGGCTTCCTCCCAGGTGGATTCGGCGCTGCCGTAGGACTTCGCTTCGGCGTCGAGCTCGCTGACGGGCTTGCCGTCGACGGTGCCGACGTAGCCGATGCGGACGTAGTCGCCCTTGGCGGCGGCGTCCTCGGTCTTCTCGTAGCGGGCGCGCTGTTCGAGGATCTTCTGGAGATGCTGGTCGATGTCGGCGTCGGTGACGGTGACGGTCTCGGCCGGGACCTTCACGGCTTTCCAGTCGGGGGTCTTGAACTCGGGCACGACGTCGACTTCGTAGCGGAAGACCGCATCGGCGCCGGCGCCGGGTTCCTTCTGGACGTCGGCGACGGTGTAGATGGTGAAGCCCTTCTCCTGCTGGATGCGCTCATACCCCTGGGAGAGGAGGCGCTGGCTGACCTCGTCGGCGATCTGCTTGCCGTATTTCTGGCGGACGATGGCCTCGGGCGCCTTGCCCGGACGGAAACCCGGCAGGGCGGCCTCGCGGGTGAAGCCCTTGACGACTTCCTTCTCGGCGGCGGCGACGGTCGCAGCGGGGACCGTCACGGTGACGGAGCGGCGGGTCGGGTTGGTTTCTTGGATTTTGATGTCCATGGTTGGTATGAAAGGAAGGGAGGCCCTGGGTCGGCGGACGCCGCGGGGGGAAGGGCCGAGCAAATAGAACTACCCCCCACGGTCAACAGCGGAGGCGGGCCGCTTTTCAGGCCTTTTCGGCCAAACGGCGCCGGAGGCGGGGCAGGACGCAGCGGGGGACGAAGGCCGCGGCCTGCGAGAGCTTGTGCCGCGCGATGTCCTTCACGAAGCTGGAGGACGTCACGAACTGGTCCTGGCTGGGCATCAGGATCACGGTCTCGATCTCCGGGGCCATGAGCCGGTTGGCGTGGGCGAGGTCGAATTCGAACTCGAAATCGCTGAATTTGCGGAGGCCGCGGATGATCGCGGCGGCCTTGTGCCGGCGGGCGAACTCGACGGTGAGGCCGGCGAGCTCGAGGACCTTGACGTTGCGCAGGCCGCGGCAGGCTTCGCGGGCCATGGTGAGTCGTTCCTCGACGGAGAACCAAGGGTTCTTGCTGTCGCTGGCCGCGACGGCGACGATGACGCGGTCGAAGAGGCGCGAGGCCCGGCGCAGGACGTCCAGATGCCCGAGCGTGACCGGATCGAAGGTGCCGGGGTAGACGGCGGTGCGGAGGGCTCGGGGCATCGTTTTCCTGTTGCGGCTCACTCTCGGTCGGGAACATCCTTTCCGCAAGCCCGCATGCATATTCTTCGGCATCTCCCTAATATCCTGACCGCGGCCCGCCTGCCGGCCATCTTCCTGATCACGGTCTGGACCTATTGGGCCGGCCCATGGGCCAGCGCGGCGCTCGCCCTGTTCATCCTCGCGGCCCTGACCGACATCTTCGACGGCTGGATCGCCCGCAAGCTCGACGCGGTCACGGACTTCGGCCGGCTGATGGACGCCCTGGTCGACAAGATCTTCATCCTGGGCCTGCTCATCGGCCTGGCCGCGGTCGACTGCCTGCCGGTCACGCGTTGGAGCGACGCGGGCGAGCCGCTGTCGCCGGATGCTTCGACGGTGCTCTACACGTCCTTCGGCGTGATGCTCATCGTCATCCGCGAATTCCTGATCACCGGCCTCCGCCTCGTCGCCGCCGCCTCGGGTCAGGTGCTCGAGGCCGAGGGCCTCGGCAAGATCAAGACGTTCCTGCAGATCCTGGCCATCGGCCACCTCATCGGCCTGCGCGCGTATGAGTCGCATTGGAAGCTTTCGGCCGAATGGCATCAGCGCTGGGAAGTCATCATCATGGCCCTGTTCTGGCTGTCCGTCGTGCTGACCGTGTTCTCGGGGCTCAGCTATCTCATCCGGCATCGCCGGCACCTGCCCGGCCTGGCCTCATGATCGTCCAGATCGCGACGCTCGGTCCGCTCGGCCGTCTCAAGGCGCCCGGCACGTGGGGTTCCGCGGCGGGCCTGCTCTGGTGGGCCTTGGTGGTGCGTCTCGCGCACGCCAAGGGCTGGGAGCATGAGCTGGCGTTCGACGCCCTCGTCGTCCTGACCGCGATCCTGTTGTGCGGCGTGGCCGCCGCGTTCCTCGGCAAGAAGGATCCGTCCGAGGTCATCCTCGACGAGTTCGCCGCGATGCCGCTGGTCTTCCTCTTCAACCCTCACGTCCACGGCGGGGCGACTTCGTTCGTCTTCATCCTGCTCGGCTTCCTGTTCTTCCGGCTGCTCGACATCACGAAGCCTTTCGGCATCAAGGCGCTGGAGAAGCTGCCCGGAGGATTCGGCATCGTCCTCGACGACGTGATGGCGGCCGTCTACGCGAACCTGGCCTTGCAGGCCGTCTCGCGACTCTGGGCGTCGCTTGTCTGATGGCTGCACGTCTCGTCCCGGCCGACACCGCGGTCGTCCGCATCACGGGCGAAGACGCGGCGGCTTTCCTGCAGGGGCAGTGCACGGCGGACCTGCGCGGCGCCGCGTTGTCCGACGCCCTCTGGCTCAACCGGAAGGGCCGGGTGCTCGCGCACACGGTCGTCGCCAAGGAAGCCGACGGATCGTTCCTTCTGCTCTGCCCGCATCTGGCGGCGGATGCGCTCATCGCGGTCGTGACCGCCAACGTCATCGCCGACGACGTCGTCGCGACGGACGAAACCCCCCGATGGCAGCGCTACGTCGCCTGGGGCGCCACGCCGGTCCTCGCGGACGCGAAACTTTTTCCGACCCGTCGCTTCGGCGTCGCCGCCTGGGACGTGCTCACGCCCGCGGCTTCCGCCGCGCCGGGCGAACCGGGCAGCCTCGCCGAGTTGGAGTCCGCCCGCCTCGCCGCCGGCGTGCCGTCCGTCCCTGCTGATTGCGGTGCCAATGAGTTTCCGCAGGAGTGCGGCCTCGATGCTTGGGTCAGCTATGCCAAGGGCTGTTACCTCGGTCAGGAGGTCATGGCCCGCATCCAGTCCATGGGGTCCTTGCGTCGCATCCTGCGTCGCGTCGAGGGTCCGGTCTCCGTCGGTCTCGAGCTGAAGACGCCCGAAGGCAAGGTCGCCGGCGTCGTGCGTTCCGCCGCGGGTGAGGCTGGCCTGGCCTTGGTCTCGGTCGACCTCGCCGAAGGTACGGTTGTCAGCGGCGTGCGTCTCGGCGCGCCGGCGCGGATGCCGGCCCGCTGACCTGTTTCCGTTTGCGGGCAGGAGGGCGTCCCGTATGGTGGCGGCGATGGCTTCTCCCTTCCATTACCAGGAACCTTTCCCGCTGGGCCCTGATACCACGAAGTATCGCCTGCTCACCAAGGAGCACGTCTCCGTCGCCGAGTTCGCCGGCCAGCCGATCCTCAAGGTCGCCCCCGAGGGCCTGACCCTCCTCGCCAATCAGGCGCTGCACGACATCAACTTCTATCTGCGCACCGAGCACCTCGAGCAGGTGGCCGCGATCCTCGCGGACCAGGAAGCCAGCGACAACGACCGCGCCGTCGCGCTCGCGATGCTGCGCAACGCCGAGGTCGCCGCGAAAGGCGTGCTGCCGTTCTGTCAGGACACCGGCACCGCGCAGGTCACCGCCAAGAAGGGCCAGCAGGTCTGGACGGGCGGCGACGACGCCGAAGCGCTTTCCCTGGGCGTCTACCAGGCCTACGCGCAGAACAACCTCCGCTACTCGCAGCTCGCGCCGCTCGACCTCTATGCGGAGAAGAACACCGGCACCAACCTCCCCGCGCAGATCGACATCGCCGCCGTCAAGGGTTCCAAGTTCGAGTTCCTCTTCGTCGCCAAGGGCGGCGGTTCGGCC
>SYID01000099.1 GCA_005798925.1 Verrucomicrobiota bacterium | reverse complement strand
CCGCGCAGAACGGTTGCGACGCGGACGGCAAGACCCGCTGGGAGACCAAGGACAACCAGAAGAAGGGCATGTGGTATCAGGTCGAGCTGCCTGCGGCCCAGAAGATCGCCGGCGTTCGCCTCGATGCGTCCGGCCGGCCGAGCGCCTATCCCAAGAACTTCAAGGTCGAGGGTTCCGTCGACGGCAAGAAGTGGTTCCCGCTCGGGACCAATCATGGCCTCTATGCGCTGTCCGAAGCCTACTTCGGCGCCAAGGAGGCCAGGTTCGTGAAGGTCACCTTGACCGACGCGACCAAGAACCAGCCGTGGGCCATCCAGGAGCTGCAGCTTGTGGCGCAGAAGTGAGCCCGGCCCAGCGCGACCAGTTCAAGCAGGCCGTCTTCCGGCTGGAGCCTTTGCCGACGGACTGGCCGGCGGACTTCGCGATCATCACCGCGTGTGACCCGGACGGCGTCGAGACGGCGCCGGAGCGCAACCATGCGGCCGACGTCGCGTTGGAGGCTGAACTTCGGGCGGCGGGTTATCGGTCACATCGGATCGCCGGAGGCTCGGCCGACGGCGCGCATCAGGAGCCGGGGTGGGGCGTGCCCATCGGGCTGCCCGGGGCGGTGGAGTACGGGCGCCGCTACCGCCAGCTGGCCATCTTTTTCGTCAGGGCAGGGCGGTTGGCGTTGGTGGATTGCGAGGACGGCTCGATCGAGGACCTGGGACGGGACTTCCGGGCGGTCTGACCATTTTCGAGTTGGAACACCGAGGGATTTCGGGACTCTAACCCGTAACCCCTTATCCCCATGAAGAGCCTAATGTCCCTCCTCGCCGTCCTGGCCGCCGTCGTCGGCGTCCGCGCCGCCGACGCCCCCGGTCTCGTCAACGGCCACCCGCCGGATATCCGTACGCTCAAGCCCGGCGATGCCGCCCCGGATTTCGACCTGCTCGGCACCGACGGCAAGAAGCACAAGCTCGCCGAATACGTCGGCGGCGAGGCGCTCGTCGTGCTTTTCACCTCCAACCACTGCCCGACCTCGCACAGCATCGAGCGCCGCCTCCAGAAGTTCTACGAAGAATACAAGGGCAAGGGCGTGAAGCTCGTCGCGATCAACCCCAACCATCCGGACGGCCTGAGCAAGGACGAGCTCGGCTACGGCGAGTTCGGCGACTCTTATGCAGAGATGAAGCCCTACGCCGAGAAGAACAAGTGGACCTTCGACTACCTCTACGACGGCGACACCCAGACCGTGGCCCGCGCCTACGGCTGCCTCGCGACCCCGCACGTCTTCGTCTTCGATAAGAACCTTAAGCTCCGTTACCAGGGCCGTTTCGACGACTCCCGCTTCTACGACGACAGCACCGTGAAGTCCAAGGACTGCCAGAACGCCGTGGACGCCATCCTCGCCGGCAAGCCGGTCGAAGTCGAACTCACCAAGCCCATGGGGTGCTCCACCAAGTGGCGCGAGAAGAAGGCCCTGCATGACGCCAAGCACGAGGCCTGGGCCAAGACCCCGGTCGCCGTCGAGCTCATCGACAAGGCCGGCATCGCGAACCTCCGCGCCAACAAGTCGAACAAGTACCGCATGATCAACGTCTGGGCCACCTGGTGCGGCCCGTGCGTCAAGGAGTTCCCTGACCTCGTCGAGATCTCCCGCAAGTTCGACATGCGCGACTTCGAGCTCGTGACCATCTCCATGGACGACCCGAAGGACAAGGCCAAGGCCGAGTCGTTCCTCTTCAAGCAGGCCGCCGGCCTGAGCAAGAAGGTCGAGAACACCCTCAAGAAGGAAGGCCGGACCACGAACAGCTACCTCTTCGCCGGCAGCGCCGACGACCTGGCGGCCGCGCTCGACAAGGAGATGCCCGGCCCCATCCCGCACACCATCGTCGTGGCCCCCGGCGGCGAGATCGTCTACCGCCACACCGGCATCATCGATCGCGCCACGGCCGAGAACGCCATCCTCGACAAGATGAACCGCTTCTATTCGCCTGGCGCCGTGAAGGCCGCCGCGAAGAAGTAATTGCTCCAGCCGAAAGAAAAGCCCCGGCCGCAGCGATGCGGACCGGGGCTTTTGTTGGCAAACTCGGCAGGATTACACCGCGATCGCGAACGTCTGGTCCTGAGGATTGAGCCAGACCTTCACGCGGGGCATCCAGGAGGGGCCGATGATCGCGTCGATATCCAGGGCGCGGAGGAACTTGCTCATCGCCACCGGTGAGACGCCGCCACCGACGGCTTGCGGCGCTTCGCCGACCGTCTCGAGCAGGTCGTGTCCGGCGAGCACGAAGGGCAGGACGTAGGACTGCGGGATGGCCAGGTCGCCGAACATCGGACTGAAGTCCTTGAAGCCAGGCAGAGGCTTGGCGCCGTCGACGAACCTGCGGTCCGTCACGTAACCGAACTGCGCTCCCGTGTCCCAGAGCACGCGGGCGGGTTGGCCGTTCAGCGTCACCCGGAAAAGCGGGATGTCGGACATCGGAGCATGCTCGTAAGCCTGCGCCTTGAAGCCCGCGGGCATCTCGTCGCCGGCCGTGAGCTTACGGTGGGAGACGTCGAAGAGCAGGGTGGTCTGGGCGAGGAGGTCCATGCCCAGCAGCGCGTCGACCTGCACGCCGATCTCGGCGGAAAGCTTGTCGAAGGTGAAGCCCATGTAGCCGCCTTGGTTCACGCCGTGGTTCTGGTTCTGCCAGGTGAGGCGGCCGGTGGTGGACGAGCTGAAAGGAGCGCCCGTATCGATCAGGGTGCGGCCTTCGGGCAGGTCCAGGAACAGGTGACGGTT
>SYID01000098.1 GCA_005798925.1 Verrucomicrobiota bacterium | reverse complement strand
GCCCTCAGCGGCGTCGCCTGCGCGACCTTCGCCCATCCGGGGGAGCATCCGGTCTTCGTCCCGATCGCCGTCGGCCTGCTCACCGGCGCCGCCTGCGGGCTCGTCAACGGCGTCCTCGTGACCCGCGGCGGCGTCGCTCCGTTCATCGTCACGCTCGGGATGATGACCATCGCCCGCGGCCTGGCGCTCATCGTCAGCGGCGGCCGACCGGTCGCGAACATGTCGGACGAGCTGACCGCCCTTGCCGGCGACTTCCTCGGCCTCCCTATCCCGGTGCTCTGTTTCGCCGGCGTGGCTCTCGCCGCCTGGTTCTTCCTGCGTGACTTCCGCCTCGGTCGCCACATCTACGCGGTCGGCGGCAACGAGAACGCCGCCCGCGCGGCCGGCGTCCCGGTCGAACGCGTCAAACTCTTCGCCTACGGACTCTGCGGACTCCTCACCGGCCTGGCCGGCGTGGTCCTGGCCGCGCGCATCACCACGGGTCAGCCCAACGCGGGGCAGGCCTACGAGCTCGACGCCATCGCGGCGGTGGTCATCGGCGGCACGAGCCTCGCCGGCGGGGTCGGCACGATCACCGGGACCTTGTTGGGCGTGCTGCTCATCGGGGTCATCAACAACGGCTTGGATTTGCTGGGGGTTTCCTCGTATTACCAAGCTGTCATCAAGGGCGTGATCATCGTGGGTGCGGTTTGGCTCGACCGACGTCAGGCCCGTTCATAAAAGTCGGGCATGCGCCTTACCCCTCGCACCGCCGCGGCGGCCTTCCTGGCCGTCGGTGCCCTCGCCCTGTCCGCCGCCTTCCTGACCGGCTGCAAGAAAGCCGAAGCCCGCAAGGAAGGTGAGATCCTCATCGGCTTTTCGTCCCGGGACCTTTCGGCTGAATACACCGCCAAGCTCTCCGAGGCCATCGTCGACTACGCCAAGACGAAGCCGGGCGTGAAGCTGGTCATGGTGGATGCCCAGTCCGACGTCCAGAAGCAGTTCAGCCAGGTCGAGAACTTCATCGCCCAGAAGGTCGACGCGATCATCCTCAATCCCTGCGAGCTCGAGGCCAGCACCCCGGCCGTCGACCGGGTGAAGGCCGCGGGCATCCCGTTGGTGCTCGTCAACCAGACCACGAAGTCCGCCGGCGACGCCTACATCGGCTCAAACGACTTCGAGGCCGGCCGCATCGCGATGGAAGCGATCGCCCAGAAACTCAACGGCCAAGGCGGCGTCCTGATGCTCCACGGCATCATGGGCACCTCCGCCCAGCTGCAGCGCGAAGCTGGCGCCAAGGAGATCTTCGCGAAGTATCCCGGACTCAAGCTGGTCGACCACCAGACGGCCTCCTGGGACCGCGCGAAGGCCCTGGCGATCACCGAGAACTGGATCCAGGCCCACAAGGGCAAGTTCTCGGCGGTCTTCGCCCACAACGACGAGATGGCCATGGGCGCCCTCCTCGCCCTCGAACGCGCCGGTCTTAAGAAAGACGTGACCGTCATCGGTATCGACGCCATCGCCCAGGCGCTCTCGGCGGTCAAGGAAGGCCGTCTCGACGCCACGGTCTTCCAGGACGCGGTCGGCCAGGGCAAGGGCTCGGTCGACGCCGCGATCCTCCTCGCCAGGAAGCAGCCCTGCCCCAAGGAGACCATGATCCCCTTCCAGCTCATCACCCGCGACAACCTTTCCCAATTCCTCAAATAACATGAAATCCCTGCTCTCCCTCCTCACCTTCGGCCTGCTGGCCGCGACCGCCACCCCGGCGTCCGCCGCCGATACCCGTCTCTTCGAGATGCGCGTGTATTACGCCGCCGAGGGCAAGCTCGACGCCCTGAACGCCCGCTTCCGCGATCACACCCTCAAGCTTTTCACGAAGCATGGCATCACCAACCTCGGCTATTTCGTCCCGGCGAAGAACACGGAGAACAAACTGGTCTACTTCCTGGCTTATGCCGATCGCTCCGCCCGTGACGCCTCCTGGAAAGCTTTCGGCTCCGATCCGGACTGGAAGGCCGCCCAGAAGGCTTCCGAGGTCAACGGCAAGCTGATCACCAAGGTCGAATCCGCCTTCCTGACGGCCACGGATTATGGCGTCCTAGCTGAAGCGAAGTCCTACGGCAAAGGCGTCTTCGAGCTCCGCACTTACACGACCGAAGCGGGACGCCTGGATGACCTGAACGCCCGCTTCCGCGACCATACGCTGAAGCTCTTCGAGAAGCATGGCATGACCAACATGACCTACTGGAATCTCGCCGCCGACCAGAAGGGCGCGAAGAACCCCTATGTCGCGGGCAACACCCTCATCTACCTGCTCCACCACGAGAGCGAAGCAGCGGCCAAAGCCAGCTTCGACGCCTTCCGTGCCGACCCCGCCTGGATCGCCGCCAAGGAAGCCTCCGAGAAGAAGGCCGGCGGTTCGCTCACGGTCGCGCAGCCTAACGGCGTGAAGTCCGAATTCCTCGTCCCGACCGATTACTCCCCGGTCAAATAAACCGAAGACCAGCCTTCCTCGAAGCCCCTCACCCGAGGGGCTTTTTTTTGCCATGTTACGTCTATTAAAGACACGCCATTCGATTCGACCTCTCCCGGCCTCCGCCCAAACTCACCTCATGGATTCCCCCGCATCCTCCCGACGTCGGTTCCTCTCTTCCTCGCTTCTCGGCCTCGGCGCCTTGGGCGCCCTGGGCAAACTCGAGGCCGCTTCGGCCCCGGCGACCTACGTCGAGCCTGCTCGCGAACTCCCGGTTGACGACTGGGCCGACGTCATCGTCTGCGGTGCCGGTCCGGCTGGCGTCACGGCCGCCATTTCCGCCGCCCGGGCGGGAGCGAAGGTGCGACTGCTTGAGACGCACGGATCTCTCGGGGGCGTCTGGACGTCCTCGCTCTTGGGCTACCTGCTGGATTTCGACAAGCCCGGCTTCAATCAGGAGTTGGTGCGTCGTCTGCGCGAGCGCGACGCGATCAACGGCCGCGGGGTGAACGATATCTCCTATCACCCGGAAGAGATGAAGCTGCTGCTCGAAGAACTATGCCTCGCCGCCGGCGTGAAAGTCCACCTGCACACCCGGGTCGCTTCGGTGATCAAGGATGGACGCAGAGTCGTCGGTGTCATCACGGAATCCAAGTCCGGACGTCAGGCCTGGCGGGGCCGTACGCTCATCGATACGACCGGCGACGGCGATGTCGGCGCGCTCGCCGGCAACGGCTTTGAAATCGGGGTCGACGACGCCTGCCCCTGCCAGCCGATGAGCATGTGCGCCCTGCTGACCTGTGATGATGTCGCCGCGCTCAACGCCTACGTCCGCTTCGGCGATGGCTACGAGAATCCTGACCGCTACGGCCATAAGAAGCGCTTGCTCGCCGAGCTGCGTCGGGCCGGCACGGACCCCAGTTACCAGGCGCCCACATTCTTCCCGGTCCGCGCGAACCTCATCCTCGCGATGCTCAACCACGAATACGGCGTCAATGCGACCGACGCTGAAGCCGTGACCGCGGCGACCTTACGAGCCAGGGCCGAAGTGAATTCCCTCGTCCGCGCCCTGCGTGCCCTCGGCGGCCCATGGAAGGGCATGCAGGTCGTCGCGACCGCCGAGCAGATCGGCGTCCGGGACGGACGTCGGCTCGCTGGACGCTATACCGTGGTCAAGAACGACGTCGCCGGGGGCGCGCGGCACGAGGACGCCGTCGTCCGGGCCACGTTCTCGGTCGACGTGCACGCGCTGACCAAGGACAAATCTGCTTATTCCAGCATGGGCGTGAAGGTGAAGCCGTACGACATCCCCCTGCGCGCCCTCATCGCCCGAGACGTCGACGGCCTCATGATGGCCGGCCGTTGCATCAGCGGAGACTTCATCGCCCACGCGTCCTACCGCGTGACCGGCAACGCCGTCGCCATGGGCGAAGCCGCCGGAGTCACCAGCGCCTTCGCCGTCTCATCCAAGCGTGCCCCGCACGAGGTCTCCTGGTCCGAAGCCTCCGCCCTGCTCCCCAAGGTCCGCCAGAGCTAATGAGTCGTTCGCCGAATGGTGAACGAAGGCAGGGGCGGGGCTACGCCACGCCTTGGGCACGATCGTAGACGTGCTCCCTTCCCTCCGGCCACCATGTGGCGGACGACCGCACAATCCCTTTGCCCAGCCTCCGTCCTTCGTCTTCATAAGATCATCCCCATGGATCCCATCGCCCCGAAGAAGCTTCTCCGCTGGACCGTCCTCATCCTGGCCGTCTCCTTGGTCGTCGGTGCCGCCGGGGCCGGATTCCTGCACGCCCTGGAAGGCGTGACCAAACTGTATCGATCGACCCCCTGGCTGCTCGTCTCCTTGCCGTTCATCGGCCTGCTCACGGTCTGGCTCTATAAGGGCCCGCTGAATACCTCTGCGGGCGGCGTGAACACCCTGCTTGCCCAGATCAGACAACCAACCGCACCGCTACCGGCTACCATGGGTCCCTCCATCATCGGCACGACCCTGCTCTCGCACCTTGGAGGCGCCTCGGTCGGCCGCGAAGGCACGGCTCTCCAGATGGGCGGAGCCTTCGCCGACCAAGGCTCACGCTGGATCGAGCTGAATGAATCCGAGCGCCGCGCGCTCATCCTCTGCGGCGTCTCCGCCGGCTTCGCGGCCGTCTTCGGCACCCCCATCGCCGCGGCGATCTTTGCCCTGGAGTTCGTGCGTCAACGCAGCTGGGCGATCCTACCCTGTATCGCCACGGCCTTCCTTGCCGATCTCGTAGGACGCAAACTCTGCTTCGCAACCCACGCCGACTACCGCCTGCCCCTCCCGGCTAACTATGACCTCAAAGGGCTAGGCTCCGCCGCGGCCCTCGGCCTGGCCTGCGGCCTTATCGCGCGACTCTATGTCTGGCTGAACCGCCGCGAGGCGGCGCGGACCATCGACCAGCCCTACGCACGCATCTTCTTCGCCGGGGTCACCTTCTCGCTGATGGTCTACTTCTATCAATTGCAGGACTTCACGGGCCTCGGTCTGCACGTGATCGACTCCGCCCTCGTCGAGCCGGCGCCGCCTCTCCATTTCATCATCAAGTTCGTCCTGACCGGCACATGCGTCTGGGCCGGCTATCGGGGAGGCGAAGTCACCCCGCTCTTCTTCGTCGGCGCCACCCTCGGCAGCGCCGCCGCGGTCCTGTTGAGTATTCCCCTGAGCATTTGCGCCGCGCTGGGCTTCGTCGCTGTTCTCGCCGGAGCGGGCGCGGTCCCGCTCGCCTGCGCGGTCATGGCTTGCGAACTCTTCGGTTGGTCGATCGGGGGCTACGCCCTGGTCTCATGTGCGATCAGCTGGCTGGTCGCCGGACGCAAAGGCCTCTACGACGAGGCCTGAGCTGGGCTCAAACGGCAAAGTCAAAAACCATCACGCGCTCAGGCTTTGGGACGATGAGCATTTTCCAGTGCTCTTGCTCAGGTTGCGGGTGGCCTTGACCTGTGTTCGGCCCCAACGGACTTGCCTTGCGGGGAGTAAGGGTTATTGCTTGCAAAAGCAGCTCAGTGATTCCGCTGGCAGCCCGACTTGACCATCTCCTAACAGTCCATTTACCAACGCTTCCAATCAAATGCCCACCGCCACCCACGTTGAAGATCCCGATGTCATCCTGATTGGCAGCGGGGTGATGTCGGCCAATCTCGGGGCGATGCTGAAGCGGCTCGATCCGCGGCTTTCCATCCAGCTCTATGAGGCCAGCGATGGCTTGGCACAGGAGAGTTCGGATGGCTGGAATAACGCCGGCACCGGGCACGCGGGTATCTGCGAGCTGAGTTACACGCCCAAGCGCGAGGCGGATGGCTCGGTGAAGGTGGCCAAGGTCATCGAGATCTTCGAGCAGTTCGAGCAATCGAAACACTTCTGGAGCTACGCGGTGGCCAACGATATGGCCAGCAACCCGAGGGAATTCATCAATCCCGTCCCCCACATCAGCTTCGTGCATGGAGCTGACCAAGTTGAATTCCTCAAGGCACGCCACGCCGGAATGTCGGCCCACCATTTCTTCCGGGAGATGGTCTTCTCTACTGACCGCACCACGATCGCGAGTTGGGCGCCGCTCCTGGTCGAAGGTCGGGGCGACGGACCCATTGCCGCGACAAAGATGGACGGGGGCACAGATGTGAATTTTGGCGCCATCTCCCGCAAACTGCTAAGCTGGCTTGGACGGCAGGAGGGATGCGGGATCGCCTCAGGACATCGCGTAATCGGCCTGCGTAGGGACGGCACGAGCTGGGAAGTCCGTGTGAAGGAGTCAGCGACGGGGCGAGTTCGGACAAACCGGGCCAAGTTCGTCTTCGTCGGCGCGGGCGGCGGGACGCTACCGCTGCTCCAGATGTCCGGCATTCCGGAGGCAAAGGGCCTAGGCGGTTTCCCTATCGGCGGCCAGTGGCTCATTTGCGACAATCCGGAAATCGTCGCGAAGCACCAAGCCAAGGTCTATGGTCAACCGCTCGACGCGGCCCCGACGATGGCTGTGCCGCACCTCGACACCCGCATCTTGGATGGCAGGAAAACGCTGCTTTTCGGTCCCTTCGCCGCCTGGACGACGAAGTTCCTGCACCAGCAGGGACGCTACACCGACCTGCCCTTCTCCATTCGTCCGGACAACCTCACTACCCTAATCAATATCGGCATCCATAACCTCGACCTTGTCCGCTACCTCATCCAGCAGGGCACGCAGAGCATGCGGAACCGCATCGAGGTGCTGAGGATTTTCTATCCGGCCGCCCAGGTCGCGGATTGGAAGTTGATCGACGCAGGCATTCGGGTGCAGGCCATCAAGAAGACGGATGGCCAGGCCGGCATCGTCCACTACGGCACCGAGGTCATCACCGATGCCGCGTGCAGCATCTCCGCGCTGCTCGGAGCCTCGCCGGGCGCCTCGGTCTCGGTGAATATCGTGCTCGAGGTCATCAAGAAATGCTTCCCCGCCTTGCTCGCCAGCCCGGAGGGGCATGCGCGGATGAAGGCGATGATCCCGACCTTCGACCTGGATATCAAGCTCCCTGAGAACGCCGAGCAGTTCCGCGAGTATAGCCTGCGGGCGGAAAAAATCCTCGGGCTCAGGGCAAGCTGACCGGTGGGTTGACCCTAGAAACCAAGCCTTGGCCGCCTGCGCGGTCAGCAGGGTCGGCGCCGGACGCAAGGGGCTGTACGCCGAGTAAAGGAGGCCTATCCGGGCCTTTCTTGGCTACCCTCCTAACTTTTCTGGGCGGGTGAGGTTTAATTCAGGAGGTCTCACGACAATACCTATTATCCCGACCTCTGAATGTCGTCCCCCGACCCCCATCTGCGGTTCACCAAGCTCTTCGTCGCGGCCCAGCCGTCGCTGTACGGCTACCTGATGTCCCTGGTGCATGACCGTCAGGCGGCTGACGAACTGATCCAGGAACTGGCGGAGCGGCTTTGGCATAAGTTCCCGGACTACGATGAGTCGCGCCCCTTCGTGGCCTGGGGCATCGGTTTCGCCCGCTATCTCGCGATGGAGTGGCGCCGCCGACAGCGCCGGCTGCCCTTGCCGTTGGACGACGCCACGCTCGAAGCCCTGGCCGAAGCCGCCGAACAAGACTTGCCGGCGCAGGATGCGCGACTGGAAGCGCTCCGCGACTGCCTGCGCAAACTCACGGACCGCCAGCGCGAAATCCTCCGGCAGCGTTACGAGGAATCCACCCCGGTGGCGGCGATCGCGGATGCCGCGCACCGGACGCCCATGGCCGTCTACAAGGCCATCAAGCAGGCTCATCTGGCGCTGTTCGACTGCGTCACCCGCCGTCTCGATCTCACCTCGTCATGAGCAAGCCGGCGAACCATCAGGAACTCGACGACCTGGCTTTGCGGGTCCTCCACGGTATCGCCGATGAGACCGAGCAGGCTGCCTTGCAGGAACTGCTCCGGACTAAACCGGAGGCACGCCATCGCTTCGTCCTCCAGGCCACCCAGCACGCCATGCTGTGCCGCGAAGGTGCGGCGGGCTCGCTGGCGGTAGACAAGCGGCTCTACTTTGAACGCCTGGAAGACGACGGCCAAGGCCGCGCGTGGGCGAAGACAGCCTGGCTCGCCGCCGCGGCCGTCGCCGCCACGCTCCTGGTCGCCAGCCTCCTGCTCCGACCGACCGACGCCATGGCCGCTTTGGAAAGGGTCGTGCAGGTCGCCCAGGAGACCGTCACCCGTTGTTACTCGGTGCGCGTGCTGGAAGCCGGCCCGCCCGAAGCGCCGGCCACGGGCCGCGGCCCCTACCCTCCGGCCAATCACCTCGAAGGGGCGACCCTCTGGATGAAGGGGCCGGGTGAATTCGTCCTCCGCCAGGGACTGCCGAACGGAGAAATCCGGACTTTCGGCGGGGATCGCGCCGGGAGCTGGACGATGCGCGGGCTCGGCCCGGTGAAAGTCAGCCCGGACCCGACCCGCTTCGGGCGCGCGATCTTCGCGCCCAGCGGCGAGGTGGCTTTCCTTGACCTACGCACGCAGTTGAACCGTCTGAAGGCGGATTATGACGCGGAGTGGCTTGACGACGAGTCACCTGACGTCCGCAAGCTACGCGCCGTGCGTCAGCGCCAAGCCCAAGGCGGACCGAAGGAGGTCGAGCTTTGGTTCGACCCTGTCAGCGGCATCATCGAGCGGCTGATCCTCCGTCAGCTGCCCCGTAACAACGGTGGTCCGCGCAGCCTCGAATTGATCCTGCTTTCTTCCGATCCCCTGCCGGACGCCTTCTTCCGCCACGAAAGCCATCACGAACCCGAACGCCCCATCCTGCTCGAACCATGAAACTCCGCCCCCTCCTCCTGCTGCTTGGCTGCGCCCTGCTCGCCGCCGCCGACACGCCTGCCGTCAACCGGCCTAACATCATCCTGATCCTTTCCGACGACCAGGACTGGAACGGCCTCTCCGTCCGCATGCATCCGGACATCCCCGAATCCCGCAGCGATTACTTCGAGACGCCCAACCTCGAGAAGTTCGCGGCCCAAGGCATGCGCTTCAGCAACGGCTACGCCCCTGCACCTGTCTGTTCGCCGACGCGCATCAGCCTGCAGACCGGGATGACGCCGGCCCGGCTGGGCTGGACCAAGGCCGCCCCTGCCGAAACGGGCCATCGTCTGATCGAAGGCGACAACCGTAAAGACATCCGCGACGAAGAAGTGACCTTCGCCGAGCTGCTGCGCAAGAGCGGCTACGCGACGGCGCACTTCGGCAAGTGGCACCTGAGCGGCAGCGGCCCCGAGAAACATGGCTATGACGTGAGCGACGGCGACACCGGCAACCGCGACGCCGACGCGCACAAGGACCCAAACCCCGTCGATATCTTCGGGATGACCGACCGCGCCAAGGCTTTCATGGAGAAGAATGTCAAGGCGAGTAAACCTTTCTATGTGCAGATGTCCTACCATGCCCTGCATGTGCCTGAGAACGCCAACCGCTCCAGTCTGGCCAAATTCACCGCTAAGGCGCCAGGCCAGCTGCATCGTGATCCCGCCCGCGCCGCCATTGCCTACGATCTGGACACCGGCGTCGGCAAGCTGCTGGCCGCCGTCGCGGCCCTCGGCCTCGAGAAGAACACCTATGTAATCTACATGGCCGACAATGGCGGCGGCGGCGGTGGCGGCGGCAAGGGCGGCAAAGGCGCCTCCCAAGGGCTGCGCGGCGGCAAAGGCGGCCTCTGGGAAGGCGGTATCCGCGTGCCCTTCATCGTCCGCGGCCCAGGAGTGGCGCCGGGCTCATGGTGCCACCAGCCGGTGGTCGGCTACGATTTCTTCCCGACTTTCTGTCGCTGGGCGGGCGTGAAGGAAAAGCTTCCCGCCAAGCTCGACGGTGGAGATCTCTCCCCATTGCTGGCTGGTAAAAACCAGCCTGTGGTTAGACGAGACAGCGCTCTGCTCTTCCACTTCCCCCATTACCAAGGCGACACGCCGGTCTCCAGCCTGCGCGAAGGAGACCTCAAGTTCGTGCTCTATTACGAAGACAACACCCGCCTGCTCTTCGATCTCGCCAAGGATCCGTCCGAACGGAACAACCTCGTCGAATCCCGCAAGGAGGACGCCGCCCGCCTCGAAGCCAAGCTACGCGCCCGATTGCAAGAAGCCGGCGCCAAGCTACCTGTTGCCTCGTCGTCCTACAAGCCAGGCGAGGAACCGGCCACGCGCAAAGGCGGCGGCAAAGGCGGCAAAGGCGGCAAGAAGGGCGCCTGATCAATCCGCATACCGTCATCATGCGCACCTGCTTGCTTCTGTCATTCCTGGCCATCGCCGTCGAAGCGTCGGCCGCCCAGCCTAACATCGTGTTCATCCTCGCCGATGACATGGGTTGGAACGATCCGGCCTTCGCCGGCAACCGCTTCGTCGACACGCCTCACCTCGACCGACTCGCCCGCGAAGGCGTGGTCTTCGCCGAAGCCTGCGCCAGCGCGCCGAACTGCGCGCCGACCCGGGCCTGCCTCCTGACGGGACAATACACGCCGCGACATGGCGTCTATACCGTGGTCGACGACCGGCATACGCCGGGTTCGCCGCACCATAAGCTGCTGGCCGCCGACAGCCGCGAAGCCATGCCGACGGAAAGCCTCACGCTGGCCGAGGCCTTGAAGCCTCATGGCTATGCGACCTCGATCTTCGGCATGTGGAACCTCGGACGTGGCCGGACCGGACCCTCGACCCCGCCTGGTCAGGGGTTCGATGTCTTCGTCGAACCGAAACAACTGGGCTTCGAGAAAGACGCCTACCGGGACGAAAAAGGCCGCTACTCTCCGGACATCCTCACCGACGCCGCCTTGCAGTGGGTCGCGTCGGTCAAAGCCAAGCCGTTCTTCCTCTACCTGGCCTACCACGACGTCCATGCGCCCTTCGACCCCAAGCCGGAGCTGCTGAAGAAATATCAGGCCCGTAAAGGCGTCGCCGACGCCGCGCTCGCCGCCACCATCGAGGCGATGGACGTCAACGTCGGCCGTGTCCTTGCGGCCCTCGAAAAGCTCGGCCTAAAGGAGAACACCATCGTGGTGTTCACCTCGGACAACGGCGGCACTCGCCAATACGTGGCGCCGTTGAAGGGCGGCAAAGGCACCCTGTATCAAGGTGGTCTCCGCGTGCCCGCCGTCATCCGCGCTCCTGGCATCAAGCCAGGTAGCTCACGCGTGACGACGCTGAGCATGGATTGGTTCCCGACACTGATGCAGCTGGCCGGCAAGACGAACCCCGCCCACCTCGATGGCCGTAGCCTTGTGCCGATCTTGCAAGATCCGAAGACCAAGCTCGAAAGGGATGTCTTCTGGCACTTCCCCTGCTACATAGGCGGCGGCGGGCCCAGCAGCGCCATCCGCTCCGGCGATTGGAAGCTCATCGAATTCTTCGAAGGCGAGAAAATCGAACTCTACGACCTCGCCGCGGATCCGGGCGAGACCCGCGACCTCTCCTCTTCCGACCCTAAACGCGCCGCCGATCTGCTCAGCAAGTTACGTGCATGGCAGTCCGCCACGAATGCGCCTCGCGTCGTGAAACCCAACCCGGCCTACGACCCTAAGACGATCCCTGACCGCGGACGTGAAGGGCGCAAGGGCGGCAAAGGCGGCAAGAATTCCAAATAACCCCATGCGTCTCTCCCTCCTCCTGCTCAGCGTCAGCCTGCCGGCCACCTGGCTGCAGGCCCACGATTCTTCCGAACATGATCACGCGCGCGCCCCGGTCACGTCCTTCGCCGGCATCCCGCCCTTGATCGCGCAGGCCCGCCCGGCCGCCACCGGTAGCCTCTCCGGCCCGCCCCAGGCCAAGCCTTTTGCGCTGTTCAGCCCGAAAGTCCGCGTCCGGCATGACGAACAGTTCCTCTACGTCGAAGGCGATGGCCTGCCGGCGCATGGGATGATGACCGGTATCACGGCGTGGCAGCAACAGGTGCCGCTGCCGCAGAACTACACTGGCACGAACGCGTGGCGCATCCCGCTCAAGCCTGTCCCCTCGAAGACGCCCGCCAGCATCAAAGATCGGTTCCTCCGCGGTGCGATCGCCATCGCGGCGAACGGCATCCCGATCTTCAATCCGCAGAACAACCGCGGCGAGATCTCCGCCGACATCGGCGAGCTCGACCGCTGGGGCGGTCATTGCGGCCGCGCCGACGACTACCACTACCATGCGGCTCCGCTGCACCTGCAGGAGACCCTGGGAAAGACCCTGCCGATCGCTTACGCGCTCGATGGTTACGCCATCTATGGTCTGGCGGAGCCGGATGGTTCCGCTCCGAAGGGCCTCGACGCCTTCAACGGCCACACCACGCCGGCCCTCGGCTACCATTATCATGCCTCCACGCGTTACCCGTTCATCAACGGGGGCTTCCACGGGGAAGTCGTCGAAGCGGAGGGTCAGGTCGACCCGCAACCCCGGGCCCAGTCCGTCCGCCCGGCCCTGCAAGCCTTACGCGGAGCTGAGATCACGGGTTTCACCGCCGGAGCGAACGGCCAAGGCGGCCACCTCACCTATGCGGTGGGCGGCAAGAACGGCTCGGTCGACTTCACGCCCGCCCAAGGCGGTGGTTGGAAATTCACGTTCGCGGAACCCGACGGCTCCAAGCGCGAAGAGACTTACCGTGGCGACGACCGCGAGGGCCGTCGCCCGGGCGGCGAAGGCAAAGGTGGCGACAAAGGCGGCAAAGGGGGTAAAGGGGGCAAAGGTGGCAAGGGCAAGGGACCTGAAGATGGCAAGCGACCCGATGGCGGCAAGAAGCCCGAACCGGCGGAAGCGGCCTCGGCCTTCGGCATGGATGCGCTCAAGAAGCCTCAGCCCGGCTTCGTCCTGCAGAGCGCCGACATTCCCGATCCGACCCACTACCCGGTCGAGTTCACCGGGGACGGCGCCGGCATCGCGCCGTCCTTGCTGTGGAAAGGTGCGCCCGCGGGGACGCGCGGCTTCGCCCTTGTGATGGACCACCTGACCCCTGACGAGAGCATCAAGACCTGCTGGCTGCTATGGGACTTGCCGGCGTCACTCAACACGTTGAGCAAAGGGGCCAAGCCCCCGGGGAAGACGGGCGTGAGCTCCCGCGGCGCCGTCGGTTACGAGCCCCCGCACTCGCAAGGTCCAGGTGACAAACATTACGTCCTCACCGTCTACGCGCTTTCCGCTCCGCTCGCCATCGCCGGCGTCGAGGCGAAGGTCACCCGCGACATGGTCTTCGCGGCCATGAAGGGCAAGGTCCTCGGTTCCGCTTCCATGACCGTCACCTACGCCCGCAGCGCCGCCCCGACGGAGGCGTCCGCGCCGACGGAAACCAAGGCCAAATCGGAGAACGGCAAGCGGCGTAAGCCGGCGGGACAGGATGCCGGCCTCGTCAAACCGACGATCGCGGACACGATGAAGCTGAACGTCTACGCCGACAACTGGTTCATGCTCTACGTCAACGGCCGCCTGGTCGCCGTCGACCCGATTCAATTTACCCCGCACAACGTCGTCAGCGTCGACTTCCTGCCGGAGTATCCGATGACGATCGCGGTGCTCGCCAAGGACAACGCCGACCCCAAGACCGGACTCGAATACGGCTCCAGCGTCGGGGACGGCGGATTCTGCCTCAAGTTCGCCGACGGCACGGTCACCGACGGACGCTGGAAGGCCCGCAACTTCTTCCACGGTCCGTTGAAAGGCGACACCAAGGCTCCGTCCGTCCGTCATGACCCCCTCCCCGCCAACTGGTGGGCCGTGGACTTCGACGACAGCCAATGGTCCTTCGCCAAGGAGTACACCGTCCAAGAAGTCGACCCTAAGCAGCCCTATTTCGAACACGACTTCAAGGGCGCCAAGTTCATCTGGAGCGATGACCTCGCCCTGGACAACACCGTCATCTTCCGCACCAAGGTCGACAAGCCCGGTTGGAAGCCACGCTGGAACACGAAGCCCGATCTCGACGTCAGCGGCGTCTCTGCCGGCGCCGCTGGGCGCTGAACGTGGCCGTACTCAGACGGTGAAGTCGAAGACCATCACGCGTTCGAGATTCGGGACGACGATCTCCTTCACGCGTTCGTGCTCGGGGTGCGGGAGGTAGCGGTCGCGACTCTGGGGGGTGTCGAAGGTCATGACGAACCCGTGGGTGAAGCCGTCGTTGAGGCCTTCGTCGCTCTGGTAGACGCCGTGCTGCATGGAGAGCAGCCCGGGGATCTTGCCGACCATGCCGCGCATCTCGGCGAAACAGCGGTCGATCTGGGCCGGGGTGACGCCCTGCTTGAAGACGAAGGTTCCGTAGTGGTAGACCATGGCATCTAGAGTATTGAGTATGGAGTATTGAGTATAGAAAAGACATCACGAGGCATCAGCATAGGAGCACTGTTTCGTAGGGTGTTCATGTCACTCCCCCGATACTCGATACTCCATACTCGATACTCTCATTACTTATTAGAAACCCAGGTCAGGGAGTTCAGGAGGAGCTGCTTGTAAGCCGGATGGTCGTGCGACTTGGCGTCGTGGCCGAGGGCGATGCAGACGACCTTGGCGCCGGGATACTTGACGGTCCAGACGGATGGCAGGATGTTCGACAGTCCTTCCTTGGGGGTCTGACGCGGGATAGTGCCGAGGACTTCGGCGCCTTCGGGCCGGGTCAGCTCGATGTTATAGCTCTCGTCATTGACCACGAAGGTGGCGGGAACGCCCTTCATGATGGGATGCTCCGGCTGGGTGACGGTGAAGGTGAAGTCGCTATGGCCATGGTTACGTGACCCGCCGCACACGAACTCATCGTTATACTTGGTCTCCAAGGGCCAGTTATACCACGTGGCGGCATGCAGGAGGACGATGCCCTTACCGGCCGCGGCGAAATCCCGGATGGCCTTCTGGAACTCCGGCGTCCCGAACTGGGCGTGGTTGCCGCTGAACACGAAGAGGTCCGCCTGCGGGAGCAACGCGAGGGTCTCCTTGAGATTGGGTGTCGCGGCGACGTCATAACCGGCGGCCTTGGCCGTCAGCGCATCTGTGCCGAGGAAGAAGGCGGGGAAGTTGTGCGAGCTGCCGGCTCCGGCGAAGAGCACGCGGTGCTGGCCTTGCTTACGCGGCCCGAAGGACTGACCGTAAGCCTGGGTGGTCTTGGGGTTGTCCTTGGGCAGGAGGTCGCTGGGTCCTTCGTTGGCCTTGCCCTTTTTCTTGCCGCCTTTGGTCGCACCATCGTCCTTGCCCGCAGGCGGATTAGGCGGGCCGCCGATCTCGATGGTGACGGCCACCGTGGTCGGGGCGATCGGAGTGTCCTCGGAGCTCAGGACGATCTTGTCGATGACCTCATTGCTTTCGACGGGGATCCAATGCGTACGGACCTGACGGCCGTCGCCGGAGAGCAGCTGACGGGCGGACTTGGACTTCGGGACGTCGCCCGTGCCGTTGTAGTCGGCGAAGTCGACGCCGCCATAGAAGACCTTCTTTTGCACCTTGCCGCTCAGGAAACGCACCTCGGCGACCATGGCGACGGCGTCCCCGTGGGCGCCCCACCCGCCGACCGCGCCGAGGAAGTGGATGCGATTAGCGACGGAACCGACCGGAATCTCGACCTTCGACGGGAAGGACTTGGAATAGGCGCCTTTGAAGGCTCCCCCTTTGAGGACGATGACATTCAATCCGTCCTTGGCGGTCTTGGGGTCGACGACCTTGTAGGGCACTCCGTTGGACTGGACCTGGCCGAACTGGGCGAACGGCAAGGTGTCGCGCTTGGCCTCCTTGCTGGCGTAGAGGCCGGTGTTCGTCGAGGCGGTGAAGGCGGACCGGAGGTCGAGCAGACGGAATCGTCCGACGGTCTCGCCTTCGGGGCTGATCGCCACGCTGCGGAGATAGGCGATGACGTTGCGCAGTCCCTCGCCGCCGAGCGATTCGAAGCCTTCGGGCATGAGGGAGTTCGGGCTGCGTTCGCGGCTCACGATGTCAGCCACCTTGAGTTCGGCGGACTGGCCGGCCGGCAGCTTGAGCTTCACGAAGGTCGGGTTCTCGCTGCCGATCAAGGCCGAGTATTGCGTGCCGTCCTTCATCTTGAAGTTCCAGGTGCGGTGCTCGTCGTCCACCATGCGGTTCGGATCCACGATATGCACGAGCATCTCGGCGGGCGGATGCGAGCCGATGCCCTGCAGGTTCGGACCGAAGTCGTTGCCGACGTCGCCGACCTTGTGACAGGTCTGGCAGACGGCGACAAAGAGCTCTTTGCCCTTGGCGGCGTCGCCGGGCTTCTCGACCTCGGCGCGGAGTTTCGAGACGATGTCATCCTTGGCCGGGCTGCTGCCGGCGTTCAGTTTGGCGAAGACCGTGGCGGCGCGCTGAGCGACGGCTTCGTCCGGATGTCTTACCAGCTGCGAGACCTGCATCGTCCCGAGCTTCATCGCCGAGAGCGACTTCGACTCCAGGGCGTCGAGGACCAATCCCGCCCATTCGGCGCGACCGGCTAGCGCGGAGAACAAGGTGGCGCGATAAGTGCCGGCGGACTTCGGGAAGGCGGCGTAAAGCATCTTACCGACGGAGGCGTCCCCGCTGGCGGCGAGGGCGCCGGCCGTGGCGACGGCCACGGCTTCGTTCGAGCCAGCCAAAGCCTGGGCGAGAGCCGGACGGACTTCCGGGGCGGCGTCGCGAAGCTGCACGAGCACGCGAGCGGTGGCGACCTGGGCGTCGGTCGAAACCTTGGCGTCGGCCAGCACGGGCAAGAGACGAACCGCCGCGGCGGCGAGTTCCGCCATCAGGCTGCCATCGGTGAACCAGAGCGCGGCGACCGCGGCCGCGGAAGCGCCGACGACTCCATCCTGGTCGGCGATCAGCGTGCGCAGAGACTGACGGGCCGCGTCGAGCGCGGCCGGAGCGGCCACGCGACGAGCAGACAGTTCTCGCAGGACGGCAATGACGACGGTCTTGTTGGCGGACTTGGCGGAGGCGGCCAGGACCGCGACGGCGTCGTCGCCGTTAAGCGAGGCAGCAAGCGTGCGGGCGAAGTCGGCACCATTGGCCTCGGCCGGCCCAGCGAGGATACCGGCGAGCACGGGGCCGGGATTGGCGGCCGCGGCGGCGGTGGCGGCGGCCTTTGACCAATCATCGGTCAGGCTGGCCTGGGCGGAGAGCAGCAGTGCGCCGGCGGAAGCTTCGAGGGGCGCGGAGCCCATGGCCCGGAGGGCGGCCAGGCGGACGCGCGGTTCGGTGTCCTGTAAGGCCTTGGCATAGACGGCGGCCGGAATCTTGTTGTGCGCGGCTTCCGCGACAAGGAAGGCGTTCTTGCGCACGGCGGCATCCGCATCGGCGCAGAGCGCCTGCAAGAGGCCATCTTCAAGACGGTCGAGACGCTGGAGGGCCCAGAGGGCCGCGATGCGGGCTTCGGCCTTGGCTTCGCTGCGCACCATGGTCACGAGCGGCCCGATGGCGGAGGCGAGCAAGCCGGCATCTTTATCCATCAGCACGCGGAGAGCGTTGAAACGGACGACCTTGTTCGGGTGATCGAACGCCGCGACCAGTCCGGCGACGTCGGCCTTGGACAGGTCGGGAATCGCGAAGCCCTTCGCGGCTTCGTGTTGGATACGATAGATGCGGCCGAAGTAGTGCTCGCGGTCCGGACGCACGGAAGCGCCGGATTTGCTGTGCAACGGGCCGCGGGTGTCGTTGTGCGCGACGACCGGGGTGTAGAAGTCGAGGACGTACATCGCGCCGTCCGGACCGAACGAGACGTCGATCGGGCAGAACCAATGGTCCATCGAGCGGAGCCACTCCCGATCCTTGATGGTCACTTCACCCAGGAAGGTCGGGCCTTCGGGGATGAGCTTCTCAAAGTGGATGATATCCAGGATGGGCTCGGTGATGAAGATGGTGTCGCGGTAATCCTCAGGCCAGGCGCCATGTTCCTGGACGGCCACGGAACATGCTGCGGTGTAATAACCGACCTGGTCGATCTGCAGCAGCGGGGCGCGGTCCGGCAGGTCGGAGCGCAGCACCGGACGACGCGGGTTCACGGAGCTGAAGGCCTTGGCGGGCGTGCCGGGGGCCTTGGCGAGGATGGACTCAGGGAGCACGGCGTGCTGGATCGGGTTTCCGTTGGTGGCCTTGCCGTGGAAGAACTCCATCTTGCCGGTGACCTCGTTGCCGAAGCTGTTGCCGCCCTGCGAGGCGATCTGCTCGATGGCGGAACCATCGGGCTTGAAACGGAAGGTGCCGGACGAAAGCCGCACCTTGCGGTCGGGCTGAGCGGCCGGGAAGACTTCGCCGCCGCCGCCGTTGCTGGCGTAGACCCATCCATCGGGAGCGAGGACGAAGTGATTGGCGACGAAGTGCGTATCGCCGGGCGTGAAGCCGCCGTAGAGGACGACTTCCTTGTCCGCCTTGCCGTCGGCGTCCGTATCGCGGAGCCAGACGATGTGAGGCTGGCAGACCACGATGACGCCGTCCTTATAATGACAGAAGCCGGTGATGAGTTCGAGGCCTTCATGGAAGAGCTGCTTCCGGTCGGCCTTGCCGTCGCCGTCGGTGTCGACGAGCACGCTGATCTTATCCTGGGCCGGGCGGTCATAGCTGCCGGGCACCAGCACCCCGCCCTCGCGCCACGACTCAGCGGTCAGCGGGCGGCGGCCGTTCGGGTATTCCGGGGTCTCGGCGACCCAGAGGCGGCCGCGCTCGTCCCACTGCACGGCGATGGGCTTATTGATGAGCGGTTCGGTGACGACGACGCTGGCCTTGAAGCCGGGCTGCATCTGGAAGGCGGCGATGGCCTTCTCGGCGCGGCTAGGGCCTCCGACCGGATAACGCAGGTCGACGAGATCCTTGGGGGCGCAGAGTTCGTCGACATTGGCGCGTCGGCCGGCCCAGGCGATGCCTCGCTTGATGAACGTGCGGTAGCTGGCATGGGCGAGCGTCTCGGCTTCGCCCTGCAGGAAGACCGCCGAACGGAGGCGCGCATTCTCGAAGACCCAGGCCTGGGGCTGGATGTCGTAGATGGAGGCCTTGTCGGAGACTTCGGTGATGTTCTTACGGTTGGCGCTGACCTTCGACGTGAACGAGGAAGCGAGCACGTGGATCTTCTCGTTAAGCTCGAGGTTGAAGACTGTCTGGTCGGTCACGTCGAAGGTCGAGGCGTCCGTGGCCAGCGGATGCGCATCCGTCCGGATGTTGAGCATCATCAAGGCGCGGAAGCGACGGCTCTCCGGCGTCCAACCCGCACCGAACGTATCACGCGCCCAGGAAGCGGACGGACCGGCGATGGCTCCGCGCAAGGCGACGAAACCGATGCCTCGGTTCGAGAGATCGGCCAAGGCTGCGCGGTCATGCACCTCATAAGGCGTGTAATCTTTACGGTAGAGGACGACGACCTCATCCTTCTCATGCTTGGCGCTCAGGATGTCGCGAGGACGGTCGGCTTCGGTCACCACGGCGCCGGCGGCGGTAAGCTCGGCGACGAGCGATTTGACGGCGGCAGGGTCGTCGGCGACGACGGTGACCTTGAGCGGCGCGGCGCCAAGGATGGCGGAGGCACAGGCCAGAGCGAAGCTCAGGAACGGGGCGATGCGGGGAAGCATGGAGCCATCAAAAGAAGCCTCCCACCGCCTACAACACTTAGGAGCATCCCTAACCGCAACCAGACCCCTCTCAGATGCACATTTTCACCGGATAACCGGGTCAGGACACGGCCCGGAAGTGAGAAGGGGCGTGGCCGGTCGACTTCTTGAAGGCCGAGGAAAAACTGTTGCCGTTGGCGAAGCCGACCTTGCGGGCGATCACGGCCAGCTTGTCGTCAGATTCGCTGATGAGGCGGATGGCCTGCTGGATGCGCAGATGCGTGAGATGGTTCATCGGCGTCCGCCCGATCTCCTTCAGGCAAAGCCGGCGCAGATGCTCGAAGCTCAGGCCGGACTCACGGGCCAGCGACTTGGTGTCCCAGCCGAAATCGAGTCGCCCCTGGACCACGTCCCAAAGTCGCTGGACCCGCGGGTCGCCGCGGAAGCTGCCGGCGAAGCTTCGGACGTAATCATAGGCGAGTTCGATCCACTGGTGACTACGCCTCGAGACTCCGGCGCCCTTGAGTTCGGCGAGCAGGCCGGTGATGGCCGCACGCAGCGGCTCCGCGTCGAAGTCGGCGAGCACGGGCGAACTGGCCCGGAAGATGGTGTTCGAGCGCACGCCGCCGGCGAAGCGGATCCAGCAGAAATCCCAACGTTTGCCGCGGCCGATCCGAAAGGAGTTGCGGATGCCCGCCGGCTGCAGGCAGGCCTGACCCGCCGAGATGGTGCGCCAACGACCGTCGACCCAGACCTGTCCCTGCCCGGATAGACAGGCCATGAAGAAGGCGCCGCTTTGGTTGGCCCGGACGACTTCATAAGGCGCCAGCATCTCCGCCACGCCGAGGTGGGCGATTTCGAAGAGCCCCAGCTCCTTGCAACGCACCCCGGACAGCACCCACGGACGCTCGTCCCGATAGTCGGCGGCCACCACGATCCGGCGGCGGGAACGCGGATTCTCGATGTCCGTCTCGGAATGACGGAGTTGCGTCTCGCTGTAATGTTTTAAATCGCTCTTGCGGGCCACCTCCGTTGCATAAGACCTATCTCCGCCCGGAGCAACCCCCGACCACCCTTCTCTCTCATATCACCATGCCCAACCCCTGGACCGGAAAAGGAAACCCCTACACCCGCATCGAAGTCATCGAGCGCCTCCGCGACACGATGTCCAAGGGCAAGCCGATCATCGCCGCCGGCGCCGGCACGGGCATCAGCGCCAAGTTCATCGAACGCGGCGGCGCCGACCTGGTCATCGTCTATAATTCCGGCCGCTTCCGCATGGCCGGCCACGGCTCGACCGCCGGCATGATGGCCTACGGCGACGCCAACGCCGTCGCGATGGAGATCGGCGAGTACGAAGTCCTCCCCGTCGTCGAAGAGATTCCGGTCATCTGCGGAGTCCACGCCACCGACCCCCGCCGCCGCATGTGGCATTGGCTCGGCAAGGTGAAGGACATGGGCTTCTCCGGTATCAACAACTTCCCGACCCACACGATTATCGACGGCAAGTTCCGCCAGATCCTCGAGGAGACCGGCATGAGCGTGAAGAAGGAATTCGAGACCGTCGCCCTCGCCCGCAAGATGGAGCTGTTCACCATCGTCTACGTGGGCTCGCCGGAAGAGTCCAAGGCCATGGCCGAGGCCGGCGCCGACGTCATCATCGCCCACGTGGGCACCACGGTCGGCGGATCCATCGGCGTGACCAACGCCACGATGAGCCTGCCCGAAGCCGCCAAGATCACCCAGGGCATCATCGACGCCGCG
>SYID01000097.1 GCA_005798925.1 Verrucomicrobiota bacterium | reverse complement strand
TGGCGTCGCCGCAGACGTAGAAATACGCGCCCTGCTGGATCCACTTCCAGAGCTCGGCGGCGTTCTCTCGCATGCGGTCCTGGACGTAGACCTTGGCGGCCTGGTCGCGGGAGAAGGCGGTGTCGAGGCGCGTGAGCACGCCGGACTTCTGATATTCCGCCCACTCGTCGGCGTAGAGGAAATCGTGGTCCTTGCGCTGGTCGCCGAAGAAGAGCCAGTTCGGGCCCTTGGCGCCGCGGGTGGCGCGGTCCATGACGAAGCTGCGGAACGGCGCGACGCCGGTGCCGGGCCCGACCATGATGACAGGGACATTGTCGTCGGCCGGCAGGCCGAAGTGCGACTCCGCCACGAAGACCGGGAGGTCGGGCTCGTTCATCCGGGCACGGTCGGCGAGGTAGCTGGAGCAGACGCCTTCACGTGAGCGGCCGTTGGTCTCGTAACGGACGACGGCCACGGTGAGGTGGATCTCCTGCGGATACTTCGACGGCGCGGACGAGATCGAATACAGGCGCGGCATCAGCTTGCGCATGAGTTCGATGACTTCCTGCGCGGACGGACGGGCGGAGGGATTCTCCAAGAAGAGATCGAGGAATTCGCGTTGTTCCATCCAGGCTTTCTTCTTCTCCGGGTCGGTTTCGCCGATAGCGGCGGCGAGACGGGCCTTGTCGGCGGCGTCCGTCGCGCGGTCGTGGAGGAGCTGGGCGAACTTGTAGGTCGGTCCGTTGAGGGCGAGGCGGGTCGAGAGCGCCTGACGGAGCGAGACCGGAGCCGGGTCCTTCGGGATGGTCACGTGCTCGTCGCCCGTGAAGCCGGCGGCCTGCAGCAAGGCGGTCACGGCCTTCGGGTTGTTAATCGGGAAGACCCCGAGGCTGTCGCCGCACTTGTAGGTGAGACCGCTGCCGGCGAGGGAGACCGAGAAGTGCTGGGTGTCCTTCTGGCTGGCCGGGGAGCTGAGGCGACGGCGGTCGACCAGGCGGGCCGGGAACGGGTTGTTCTTGTCGAAGGGCGCGGACATGAAAGTACCCCGCAGGATGCCTAGCGGGGCGCTGATGCAAACCTCTTTTGAGGCGGGCTTACTTCCAGACCTTGATCCAATCGATGTCGACGTCGTCCGGGAGGGTCTTGAGCACCAACCTCGGGCGATCCTCCTCCAGGATGCGGTGGGTCAACGTCACGTTCATCGGGCGGGTGAATTCCTTGCGCTCGAGCTTGTGGACGACCTTGCCATCGATGTACCAGGTGAAAGCCTTGTCGGTCCAGAGGATGCCGTAAGTGTGGAACTTCTTGGAGGCGTCGCCGGATTTCATCGGCGGCAGGGCCTTGTCCGGACGGAAATCCTGAGTGCCCGACTCGACCGTCGCGCGCGCCCAAGGGTTGACGCGCTCCTTGCCCGTGGAATGGAAGGAGACGCTGATGCTGGGCGTCGTCTTCTCGTCGTCGCTGGCGACCCGGAAGACGCCGGTGTGCCCGTCGGACGCGTTCATGCGCATCGACGCCGCGAAGTAGCCGTATTGCTGGCTGAACTTGCCTCGCGTGCTGACCGAGTTGCTTTGGATCATGTCGACGCCCGTCTTGAGGCCGATGCGCAGGGCGCCCTCCTTGCCGAACTTGACGAAGGAGATCACGTCACGCGAGCCCACGACGGACCACTTGGTCTCGTCAAGTTTGTCGCCGTTGAAGTCGTCGGAGAAGACGAGCGTCTTGCCGAGCGAGGGATCGGCGGCGAGGACCGTCGAAACGGCCAGCCAGAGGACGAAGAAGGACCGCATGAGTTTACTTCCAGACCTTGACCCAGTCGATGTCGACGTCGTCGGGCAGGGTCTTGAGCACCAACCTCGGGCGGTCCTCCTCGTCGATCCGATGGACCAAGGCCAGCGACATGGGCCGGACGAAGTCCTTGCGCTCCAGTTTATGGACGGCCTTGCCATCCATGTACCAGGTGAAACCCTTGTCCGTCCAAAGGATGCCGTAAGTGTGGAACTTCTTGGATATGTCCGTGAACTTGCCGACCGCCTTTTCAGGCCGGAAATCCTGCGACCCGGACTCCAGGTTGGCGCGGGCCCAGGGGCTGACGCGCTCCTTGCCCGTGCCATGGAAGGAGGTGGTGATGCTGGGCGGGGTCTTCTCGTCCTCGGAGGTGATGCGAAAAGCGCCGGCATGCCCGTCGCCGGCATGAAACCGCATGGAGGCCTCGAAATAGCCGAACTGCTGGCTGAATTTCCCGCGCGTCGTGATCGTGTTGTTCTGGATCATGTTGACGTCCGTCTTGAGGCCGATGCGCAAGACGCCCCCCTTGCCGGTCTTCACGAAAGCGAACACGTCCCTGGAGCCGAGGACCGTCCACTTCGTGTCGTCGAGATTGTCGCCGTTGAACTCGTCGGAGAAGGCGAGCTTCTTGCCGAGCGAAGGGTCGGCGGCGAAAGCCGTCGACAGGGCGAACGAGAGGACGAGGAGGAGGCGCATGAGATTCATTTCCAGATCTTGACCCAGTCGACGTCCATGTCGTCAGGGAGCTGCTTGAGCACGAGCTTGGGACGTTCCCACTCGCCGACCCGGTGCGTGAGGTTGAAATACATCGGGGCGGCGATGGGCGTGCGGTCGACCTTATGGATCTGCTTGCCGTTCACGTACCAAGTGAAGCCCTTCTCGGTCCAGAGCAGGCCGTAGGTGTTGAACTTCTTCGAGGGCTCCCCGCCCTTGAGGATCTTCTTGCCGGATTCGGTGGAACGCAGGTCATGCTGGCCGCTGTCGTCCAGATAACGGGCCCAGGGCGTGAGATTGTCGTCGCCGGTGCCCTCCCAGAGCGCGATGATGAAAGGGGCCACCTTGTCATCCAGGCCGCGCACGGACATGTTGGACGTGTGGCCGGGATTGGCGTTCATGCGGATCGAAGCCTCGAAATACCCGCGGACCTGCTGGAACTTGCCGCGGGTGCTGATGCCGTTGGTCTGGATCATGTCCTCGCGCTTGATGAGGGCGATGCGGACGGCCTTGAGCTTGGCGACGTTGACGAAGGAGACCGCCGTGGGCTCGCCCATGGTCACCCACTTGGCAGGGTCGAGGGCGGGGCCGTCGAACTCGTCGGAGAAGGCCAGCTTCATGTTGGAAGCCGGGTTGACGGCGCCGAGGGCGGCGGTGAGAGCCAGGAGGGAGAGCAGCGGTTTCATGGCGGAAGGCTTCCGGAAGGGGTCGAACATCAAGGGATCTTGAAGACCTTGACCCAGTCGATCTGCATCGGCTCGGGGCCCATCTTCGGGTTCATGAAATCCTTGAGCAGTCCGCCCTCCGGAAGGCTTTGATGGAATTCGATGCCCATCGGATCCTTCGGAATCGGACGGGACAGCTTGTGGACCTGCCGACCTTCGACGTACCAGATGTAGCTGGTGGCGTTCCACTGCAGGCCGTAGGTGAGGAATTTCTTGTAGGACTTGCCGCCGTCCATCGCGATGACCTTCTCCTTCGGAACCAGCCGATGAGACCCGGCATCGTCGACGATGTTCAGATTGGGCTCGATGCGATCGGCGCCGGTGAAGACGAAATACATCGAGGCGGACGGGACCTTCTCCATCTTTTCGTTGCGGATACCGAACACGGTCCACCCGCGGTTCTTGGACTGGACGGCGCGGATCGAAGCCTCGAAATAACCTTGTCCGTAAGAGAATTTGCCCAAGGTGTGCGCGTGGCTGCCGTTCCAGAAGCCGGCCTTGTCCTTCGGGGTCGTCTCGATCTGCAGCTTACCGTCGACGATGCGGGCCTGGCCGCCGACGTTCCACTTCGTCTTGTCGAGCTCCTTGGCGTCGAAGTTATCCTCCCAGACCGGCTTCAGGCCGTTATTAGGAGCGGCGCCCAAGGACAGCGCGAAGAAGAGGGAAAAAAGCGGGAGGGCTTTCATGAAAGGGGCGTAAGGACGAGTAAATCCTGGTTTCGAAGGGAGGCAAGCCCAGGCGGTTCAATGGTAGACCTTGACCCAATCGACCCGCATGGGCTCCGGACCCATTTTAGGGTCCTTGAAGTTCTTCAAAAGCCCGGCTTCGGGGAGGCGGCTGTGGTCAAAAGAAATATACATGGGCTTGGGGGTGGCGGGGATCTTATCCGAGATGCGGATGGTGTAGGCGAGCCTCCCGTCCACATACCAACGGTAGTCGTTCGGACCCCACTGGAAACCGAAGCGATGGAACTTCTTGGAATAGGTGGCGTCGCGAGGGATCGGATTCTCCTTGGGAGACAGGTTGCGCCCCCGCTCCTCGTTGACGATCCACAGGTTGAGACCGACCGAATCGCCGCCCCCGTTGCCATACCCCATGCCCGCCGCCGGCGCCTTGCCGTCCTCGTTGCCGATGCCGAAACCGCAACCATGCCCGCCGGTCTGCAAGAACAGGATCGAGGCTTCGATGTAGCCGACCTTCGAACTATACTTCCCGCGGGTGTTGACGCTCGAGCCGCGCCAGAACATCGGCTTGGAGCCCGGGGTGATCTCCAGCGAGAGCTGGCCGTCGACGATGCGGACGCCGTCGGCGTTGCTGATGTTCCAGACCTTCTTGTCCAGTTCCTTGCCGTTGAATTCATCGGACCAGACCAGTTTCATGGAACCTTCCGGACCAGCCTGAAGAGAGGCCAGCCAGAGGCAGACGGAGAATAGGCGCGCGGAGTTCACGGCGAGGGGTTGACTTGAGGAAAAACCCCTAGCCCATGGGTGCAAGCCCTAGATACGGCCCTAGGCTCAGTTTTCGAAAATCGAGTCGATTTCCTTGCGGGAAAGCGGACGGCAGTCCCCCAAGGGCATCTTGCGCAGGACCAGGCCGCCGATCTGGAAACGGCGGAGCGTCTTCACATGGAAGCCGAAGATCTCGAAGAGGCGGCGGATCTCGCGCTTCCGACCTTGGTCGAGGTGGACCTCGAGATGGGCGGCGTGATCGGGATGGCGGATGACCTTCTTGAAGCGGAGGTGCTCCCCTTCTTCGACGGCGCCTTTGAGCAGGCGAGGCGTGAGGGTCGGATCGTAGTCGCGGTTGAGGATGATCTCGTAGCGCTTGATGACGCCGCCCGAGGGGTGCATGACCTTGTTGGCCAGCTCGCCGTCGTTGGTCAGGATGAGCAGGCCTTCCGAATCCTTGTCGAGGCGACCGACGCAGAAGAGACGCAATGATCCGTACTCCGGCGGGACCATGTCGAAGACCGTCTGTCCGCCGTGCGAGTCGTCGTTGGTGCAGAGGTAGCCGCGGGGCTTGTTCATCATCAGCACCACCGTCCGGTTGAGCGGCCTGATGTGCTGGCCCTGGCAGATGACCGTGTCCACCGCCGGGTCGACGGGCTGGCCGGTGACGGCGAGCTTGCCGTTGATCATCACGGACCCCGCGGCGACCAGACGCTCCGCCTCGCGACGGGAGCAGACCCCCGCCTGGGCGAGGAACTTATGGATACGCATGGGTCCTTCGGAAGGCACGCCACTGGATTGAGGCATTTGCCCCCGCAGGGCGAGACAATCAATCGGCCGCCGGGACGTCGGACTTTTCTCGCCCTCGGCGGCCGGACCGTCTTAGTGATGGGCCATGCGACTCATCGACGGAAACGCCATCGCCCAGCAAGTCCTGGCCGAAGTCAAGGCACGCGTGGCCAAGCTCGCCCCGGTCGTGCCGCACGTGGCCTTCGTCCGCGTCGGCGACGACCCCGCCTCGGTCTCCTATGTCACCAAGAAGCAGAAGACCGCCGCCGAGGTCGGCATGAAGGCCTCGCTCCGCCTCTTCCCCGAGACGGTGACCAAGGCCGAGCTCTTCGCCCACCTCGACGCCCTCAACGCCGACAAGTCGGTCCACGGCATCCTGATCCAGGCTCCCCTGCCCAAGCACCTGCCCGAGACGGAGGTCTTCAACCGCGTCTCGCCCGACAAGGACGTCGACGGCTTCGGCACGCAGAGCATCGGCCGCCTCGTCCAGGAACTCCCCGGCGCCTTCGCCGCCTGCACGCCCGCCGGCGTGATCGAACTCCTCCGCCGTTCCGGGGTCGAGACCGCCGGCAAGCACGCCGTCGTCGTCGGCCGCTCGCTCATCGTCGGCAAGCCCGCCGCCGCCCTGCTCCTCGCCAAAGGCTGCGACTGCACCGTCACCGTCGCCCACTCCCGCACCCGGGACCTGCCGGGCATCGTGCGTCAGGCCGACATCATCGTCGCCGCGATCGGCAAGCCCCGTTTCATCACCGCCGACATGGTCAAACCCGGCGCGGTCGTCATCGACTTCGGCATCAACCGCGTGCCCGACGCCACCAAGAAGACCGGCTACCGCATCGTCGGCGACGTCGACTTCGACGCGGTG
>SYID01000096.1 GCA_005798925.1 Verrucomicrobiota bacterium | reverse complement strand
CTCGTCCGGAGACTGGCCGACTTCGCGAGGCTTCATCGGCCGAGGTCCATGATGACGTTCCAACGCTTGGTCAGCTCGCGGTCATGCTTCTTCCAGTCAGGATCCCAGGCCGCCAGCTGGTTCCAGAAACGGTCCGAATGATCCATGTGCCGACGATGGGAAAGCTCGTGCAGGATGACATGGTCATGCAGCATCGGCGGGAGGAGGATCAGCCGCCAATTCAGGGAAAGCGTGCCGGCGGTGGAGCATGACCCCCAGCGCGTGGTCTGGTCGCGGACGCTCACCTGCCCGACGGTGACCCCGACCTTCCGGCTGAGACGATCGACGGCGAGGGAAAGTCCCGTCTCGGCGAGCCGGCGCACGACGCGCACGGCGCCCGGCTCGGGGTCGGCCGACGGCATGACCAGACGGACCTTGTCCTCGGTCTTGGAGATACGGATGGAACCGCGCGTCCCCTGCTCCATCTCGATGGCCAGCAGGCGGTCGTCCAAGGTGACCCAAGGGAACTTGCGCAGGTGCGAGGTCAGGGACGGCTGCACGGCGCGGGCCTTGGCGAGCACCCGTTCGAGCCAAGGCAGGTTGTCGCGCAGGAAAGCCAGCGCGGAGGCATGCGTGGCGTGAGGCGGATAGGTGAGGACGACCTTGGGGCCGGGCTTGACCGACAGACGGACGCGCGAGGTGCGGGCGGAGACGTTAGGCCAGACGAGCACGGCCTTGCCCGCGACGTGCACGGTGATCGGCTGGTCGTCCATTGCCATGCTCAGCCTTGGGAGGACAGCCGCTCGGCTTCGGCGACGACCCCGGCGGTATGACGACGGAGGGCCGAATCGGGATCGATGCCGGCGTCCCGGCAGGCGGCGACGAGCGCGAAGAGCCGACGGCCGGCCGCTTCCTCGGTCAGGCCTTGCGCCTCGGCGTCCACGGCGGCGACGTCCACCTTGTCGCCGACGGCGAGCTGCTTCTTCCGGACCTGCTTCCAGACCTCGCGGGCGGTGAGCAGCGCGTTCAAGGACGGAGGCAGGTCCTTGAAGACCGTCGGCTTGCCGGCGCCCTTCTCCTTGAGCTTGATCTGCTCCCACTGCGTGACGACCGCGTCGGCGGAACCCAGCTTGGCGCCGTCGCCGAAGACGTGGGGATGACGACGCACCATCTTCTCGTTCACCTCCCGGGCCACGTCGTCGAAAGTGAACTGACCGGCTTCGCTCGCCATCTGGGCGTGCATGGCGACATGGAAGAGCAGGTCGCCCAATTCTTCGCGGAGGTTCGCGACATCATCGCGGTCGATGGCCTGGACGAGTTCGGCGACTTCCTCGACCAGGCAGTCGCAGATGCTGCGGTGCGTCTGCTCCCGGTCCCATGGGCAGCCGTCAGGAGCACGGAGTCGGGCGGTGGTCGCGAGCAGGAGATCGATGCCGGGCATGCGCCGATGCAGAAGGCTTGGAGGAAGGGAGTCAAAACGATTGCCAGAAGCCCCGGGAGCGCTTGCTTAAGCCCAGTGGACAAGCTGACCGAAATCATGGACGCCAAGCGCCGGGAAATCGCCCCGTTCGCCCGTCCCGTCACCGACGCCGAGCTGGCGGCCTTCGCCGGCCGGCATTCGTCGCCCGGCTTCCGTCAGTCCCTGACGGTCCCCGGACGGCTGGCCGTCATCGCCGAGGTCAAGCGCGCCTCCCCCAGCGTGGGCCAGATCAGGGAAGGCGTCGACGCCGTGGCCCAGGCCCGCGCCTATTCCGCCGCCGGCGCCGACTGCCTCTCCGTCCTGACCGAGTCGAAATATTTCAAGGGCGGGCTCAAGGACCTGATCGACGTGGTCCAGGACCAGTCCGGCTGGAAACGCCCCCTCCCGTGCATCCGCAAGGATTTCATGGTGCACCCCTATCAGGTGCTCGAAGCCGCCCAAGCCGGTGCGCGTTGCGTCCTGATCATCGTGCGCGGGCTCACCGACGACGAGATCCGTCCGATCCACCGCGCGGCCAAGCTCGCCGGCCTCGACACGCTCTTCGAAGTGCACGACGAAGCCGAGCTCGAACGGGCCTTGCGTCATGACCCGGACATGGTCGGCGTGAACAACCGCAACCTGTCCACCTTCCAGATCGACCTCTCCTTCGCGGAACGGGTCATCCCGCACATGCCCAAGTCCGTCCTGAAGGTCGCCGAGAGCGGCCTCAAGACCGCCGAGGATGCCGCGCGCATGCGCGTGGCCGGCGCCGACGCCCTGCTGGTCGGCGAGTCCCTGATGCGCGCCGCCGATCCGGCCGCGCTGATGAAGGCGCTGCAATCCGCATGAACGAAGGGCCGCTTTCGCCGAACGAGACCCGGGACCTGCTGGCCCGCCTCTCGCACATGCCCAAGAAGTGGCTCGGTCAGAACTTCCTGATCGACGGCAATATCGTCCGCAAGTCGCTCGAACTCGGCGAAGTGAAGGCCGGCGACATGGTCGTCGAAGTCGGCCCCGGGCTGGGCACGCTGACCCGCACCCTCCTGTGCGCCGGCGCGGACCTCTACGCGGTCGAAGCGGACCGCACGATGCACTTCCACCTGACGCAGTCATTGCTGCCGCGCTTTCCCAGGACCTTCCATCTCAAGGAAGGCGATGCCGTGGATTTCCCGCGCGCGGGACTGACCGACGCGGCCGACGGATCGTTCAAGGTCATCGCCAACCTGCCTTACGCGATCTCGACTCCTTGGATGGACGCCATCTGCGCCGGACCTCATCCCTCGATGATGGTGCTCATGCTGCAGCGCGAGGCGGCCGAGCGACTCACGGCCGAGCTCGGCACCGGCCATTGGTCCGCGGTCACCGCGCAGGTGCACCTGGCCTTCGAGAAGATCAAGGTGCACCCCGTCCCCGCACAATCCTTCAACCCGCCTCCCAAGGTCGATTCCTGCTTGCTCGTGCTGCGCCGTCGGACCGACGCCCGCCGCCTGAGCCCCCGGGGCCGCGAGGTCGCCAGGATGCTCTTCACCCAACGTCGGAAGCAGGTCGGCTCGGCCGCCAAGAAGCTTTTTCCCGGCTCCGCGGACGTCGCCGCCTGGCTGGCGGACCTGCCCCGCTTCGGCGTCACCGGCCTCGCCCGGCCCGAGACCATCCCGGCCGAAGCCTGGCTGACCCTCTGATGCCTGGGGTTGCATTTCGTCCCTTCTCCGCTCCTTATCCCGCCATGTCCGTCAAAGTAGGCCTCGTCTCCCTCGGTTGCGCCAAGAACCTGATCGATTCCGAGATCATGATCGGCCACCTGGCCAAGGCCGGCATGTCCATGACCCCGGACGCCGCCGAAGCGGACGTCGTCATCGTCAACACCTGCTCCTTCATCGACGCCTCCAAGCACGAGGCGCTCGAAGCCATCTACGAGATGAGCGACGGCAAGGCCACCGCCCGCAAGAAGGGCCAGAAACTCATCGTCGCCGGCTGCATGTCGCAACGCTACCAGGGCGCCCTCCCCGTCGTCGAAGGCGCCAAGGGACGCGTCGAGCTCCCCAAGGTCGATGCGTTCATCGGCCTCGACCAGGTCACCAACATCGTCCCCGTCATCCATAAGGTCATGGGCGGCGAAGCGGGCATGACCGAGTTCCTGGCCAAGACCACGACCTTCATCCCGGACTTCGACACCCCGCGCTTCCGCCTCACGCCGCGTCACTCGGCCTACATCAAGATCGCCGAAGGCTGCAACCACCCCTGCTCCTTCTGCATCATCCCGCGGATCCGCGGACGCCATCGCAGCCGCACCGTCGAGTCGGTGGTCAAGGAAGCCCGCCAGCTCGTGGCCGAGGGGGTCAAGGAGATCAACCTGATCTCGCAGGACACCACCTATTTCGGCATGGACCGCTGGACCGACGCCCGTCCCAATCCGCGCAGCCAGGTCGACTCCTCCAAGGGCGAGTCGCTCGCCTCGCTCCTGCGTGAGCTGGACCAGATCGAAGGCGACTTCTGGATCCGCCTGCTCTACACGCACCCCGCCCATTGGAGCGACGAGCTCATCGAGACGATCGCGCGCTCGCGTCACGTCGTCCGCTACGTCGACATCCCGCTGCAGCACGTATCGGACAAGATGCTCGGCGCCATGCAGCGCGAGACCGACGGCGCGTACATCCGCGACCTGATCAAGCGCATGCGGGCCGGCATCCCCGACCTGGTGATCCGCACGACCTTCATCGTGGGCTTCCCGGGCGAGACCGAAGACGACTTCGCCGAGTTGCTCGGCTTCCTGGCCGAGACGAAGTTCGACCGCGTCGGCGTGTTCAAGTATTCCAAGGAAGAAGGCACCAAGGGGGCCAAGATGGAGGGCCATCTCCCGGACGAAGTGAAGGCCGAGCGCCACGAACGGGCCATGCTCCTGCTCCAGAAGCTCTCCAAGCAACGCGGCGAAGCCTTCGTCGGCCGCAAGCTCCGCGTCCTGGTCGAAAGCCCGGGCGTCGCCCGCAGCACCGGCGACGCCATGGAGATCGACGGCATCGTCAAGGTCCCGAAGAAGCTCGCCGTCGGCCAGTTCGCCGAGGTGACCGTGACCGGCGCGGAGGAATACGACCTGCTGGCGAAATGATCAGCCCTCGGCGTCGCGGTCCGGCGCGGTCTCCGCGGAAGCGGCCGCCGCCGGCGAGTCGCTGAGCCGGATGAGGGCGTCCAGGGACGAGAAATGCCTCGTCCAGTCGGTCATGTCCGGTATGTCGCCCACGACGGTGGAGAAAAGCTCGCGCTTCTCCCGTTTGAGGTCCTCGATCCGCTCCTCGACGGTGCCTGGCGCGATCATGCGGTAGATCAGCACCGGGTTCTTCTGGCCGATGCGGTGCACGCGGTCGACGGCCTGGGCCTCCACGGCGGGATTCCACCAAGGATCGAGCAGGAAGACGTATTCCGCCGTGTTGAGCGTGATGCCCGTGCCGCCCGCCTTGAGCGAGGCGAGGAAAAGCGCGGGGCCCTTGGTCTCCTTGAACTGCTCGACCGGCGCGGACCGGTCCTTGGTCTCGCCCGTGAGCTCGAAGATGGGCAGCGCCGGCAGTTCGCGGGCCAGCGCGGCCTTGACGCGCTCGATGAGCGAGACGAACTGCGAGAACACGACCGCCTTCGAGCCGTTGGCGGCGACCTCGGACAGCTTGGACACCAGCAAGGTGACCTTGCCGGAATGAGCCGCCGGACAGGCGGAGTTCTCGGGCAGGAGTCCGGGGTCGCAGCAGACCTGGCGCAGGCGCATGAGGAGCGTGAGCACCGAAGTGGCGTCCTTGGACAACAACGAGGCGAGCTCGCCGGAAAGACCGCTGCCCTGGGTCAGATGCTGGTAAAGCGCGCGCTGCTCATGGGTCAGCGGACACGGCAGGACGACTTCCATCTTCGGCGGGATGTCCGCGGCGACGTGGCGTTTCAGGCGGCGCAGGATGAAGGGCGAGACCTGCCGGCGCACCTTGCCGAGGGCCACGGAGGCGTCGCGCAGCATCAGGCGCTCGAACGCCGCGCGCTTGCCCAGCAGTCCCGGCATGAGGTACCGGAAGATCGTCCAGAGGTCCGTGGGACGGTTCTCGAGGGGCGTGCCGGTGATCGCCACGCGGTGGTCGGCCTGCAGGGCGAGGCAGGTCTGCGTGGTCTTCGACTCGGGATTCTTGATCGCCTGGGCCTCGTCGAGCACGGCGTAACCGAAGCGGGTGCGGGCGAGCAGGTCGGCATGGCGGCGAAGCTGGGTGTAGCTCGAGACCCAGATGCGGGCAGCGGGATTGCGGACGAAATCGTCGTCGGCCGTGAGCACCGCCGCCCCGGCGGCGAGCTCGGGATGGAAGCGTTGGATTTCCCCGAGCCAGACCGGGATGACGCTCGCCGGGCAGACGATGATCGAGCGTTCGCCGACGGGCCGGGAGGCGAGCAGCGCCAGGACCTGGACGGTCTTGCCGAGGCCCATCTCGTCGGCAAGCAGTGGATGGGCTCCGAGTTCGCACAAACGGGCGAGCCAAGCGACGCCCTTGGCCTGATAAGGACGCAGGTGCGCGGGGAGGTCTTCGGGCGGCGTCGGCTCCTGGAGCAGCTTGTCCTTCCAGGCCTTGAGGTCGTCGTTCAGCTTCAGGGCGCCGACGGCGGCGTGGTCGAAAAGCGACAGCAGGAGGTAGCGCGGAACCTCGCCGTCCTTGGCGCGCCAATCCTCGGAGAAGTCGGCGACGGCGGCGTTGTAAGCCACGACGCCCTTGCCGGGCAGGATGACGGGACGGCCACCCGCCTTCAGGAGCAGTTTCTGCTCGTCGGCGAGCAGGCGGTGGCCGCCCGCCTTGAGCCGCCAGTTCAACCGGAAGGACTTGCCGTCGCCGGCGGACTCCGCCTCGGCGTCGACGGCGACCTGCAGCTGCTCGTTACGGAAGATCGCCAGCGCGTCCTCGCCGACCAGCTTGAACCGCTTGCGCCACTCGCCGAGGTCCTCGCGGACGAAGCGCTCGATCCGGCCGATGTTGTCGATCGCCCAGGCACCGGTGGCCTTGCCGTAGGCGAAACCCGCCCGATGGGCCACGGTGTTGAAACGGAAAAGCGTCTGCCGCTGCTCGTCGGAGAGCTCATCGCCGGGGACGGCGCCGGGGCCGAAGCAGTTCCAGGCGTGGCCGCCCCGCCCGGCCCAGGCGGCGGAGATGCGCAGGCCGTCGGAAGTCAGCTCGAAGGAGACCTGCAGCTTGAGCGAGGCGCGGGCGCCGGCGTCCTTGCGCTCCGGTTCCTTCGGGGCCTCGGGTTGCGCGGCGGCGGCTTCGTCGATGGCCGGCAGTTCATCGGCCAGGAGCTCCTCGATCTCATAGATGGAAGCGACCGCATAAGGCGCGCCGTTCTCTTCCTCGGGCAGGGAGGTGCGCCACTCGAGCCCGCCTGGTCCGAGTTCGATCACCGCGCGGACGGTCTGTGTTTCGGTACGCGTGACGGCCTCGGCGCTTTGCGGGCGGAGTTCGATCTGCCGCACCATGCCCTCGGTATACAGACGACGGCCTTCGGTCAGGTCCGGCCGGCCGAAGGCTTTTTCCCAATCCTCTGGCAGGGATGCAAACCACCGCTCCAGGGCTTCCGTGGAGTAGGAGCGATTGGCCGGACGCGGGGAAGACATCGACGGAACGGCATTAAACCCCCCCGATTTTCCCCTTACAATCCCCAATCTCCGTCAAATTTAGACAGGGGTCTGGACTTGTTTATGCCCGGCCAGCCGCTTAGTTTTTACGTCCCTTTTACAGGCAAAGAAATGAAACATCTTAGCGTCGGTAGCCGCTGGAACGCGGACCTCCTCACCTCACTCCACGAGCAATGGACCAAGGACCCCTCTTCCGTCGAGGCCGACTGGCGCGCCTTCTTCGAAGGCTTTGAACTGGGCCTCAGCCTGCCGGCGAAGCCGGGCAAAGGGGCCGTCGCCGGCGTGGACGCCTCGTCCCAGTGGAAAGTCCTGGCCGCGATCCAGGCCTACCGGATGCTGGGCCACCTGCAGTCGCGGACCAACCCTCTCGCCGACCCGGTCCCTCACTTCGAACTGGCCGACAAATTCCTGGGGCTGGACGCGATCGCCCCTGACCGCGTCTTCCACACCGGCGACTTCCTTGGCGGTCAGATGCTGCCCTTGTCGGAGATCCTCGCCAAGCTCAAGGCGACCTATTGCGGCCCGATCGGCGTCGAGTTCGCCCACATCCAGGACGGCGAGCGTCGCCGGTGGCTCCAGGAACGCGTGGAAGCCTGCGGCCTCCGCCCGAGCTATGACGCGACGGCCCGCCGACGTTTCCTGCGCTCGATCGTCCAGGCCGAGCAGTTCGAACGCTTCCTCCACAAGACGTTCGTCGGCGCCAAGCGCTTCTCCGTCGAAGGCGGCGAAGTGCTCCTCGCCGCGCTCGACCAGCTGATCCACCGCGCCCCCGCGTCCGGACTCTCGGACCTCGTCATCGGCATGGCCCACCGCGGGCGCCTCAACGTCCTCGTCAACATCTGCGGCAAGAAGCCGGAAGCCCTGTTCGGCGCCTTCTCCGAGAACCATCTACCCGACACCACGCACGGCGACGGCGACGTCAAATACCACCTCGGCTACGCCGGGGCTCGCGTGGTCGAAGGCAAGGAGATCGGCGTCACGCTGGCCTACAACCCGAGCCACCTCGAGGCCGTCAACCCCGTCGTCCTCGGTCGCGCCCGCGCGCTCGTCGACCTCCAAGGCGGCGCCGACCGCTCCAAAGTGCTTCCCATCCTCATCCATGGCGACGCCGCGTTCGCGGGCCAAGGCGTGGTCATGGAGACCCTCAACCTCGCTTCCCTGAAAGGCTACCAGGTCGGCGGCACGCTGCACCTGGTCACCAACAACCAGGTCGGCTTCACCACCAACCCTGACGAAGCACGCTCGGGCCGGCATTGCACCGAGATCGCCAAGTTCGTGGAAGCTCCGGTCTTCCACGCCAACGGCGACGACCCCGACGCCGTCGTCCTCGCCGTCGAGCTTGCCGTCGAGTATCGCCGGAAATTCTCCGCCGACGCCGTCGTCGACATCGTGTGCTATCGCCGCTACGGACACAACGAGACCGACGAGCCCGCGTTCACCCAGCCGGTGCTCTACCGTGAGATCGCCGTCCACCCGACGACCGCCGAGCTCTACGCCGCCCGGCTTACGGAATCCAAGTCCGCCCCCGACGGCGAACTGATCGCCCTGCGCACGGAGTTCGACATCCTGCTGAACGCGGCGCAGGAGCGCGCCCAGGCGACCCTCGCCCTCGAGGTCGAAGAGCGCCGGAAAAAGCCCGTCGGCGTGCGCCCCTTCCGCTCGGCCTACGAGCACGACGTCGACACCTCGGTCCCGCGCGAACTCCTCGACAAGGTCGCGCCGGTGCTCTGGCAGACCCCGCCGGACTTCGCTCCCAACCCCAAGATCAAGCGCCTCCTCGACGCCAAGGCCGACGCCTACAAGTCCGGCGCCGGCTTCGACTGGAGCCTCGGCGAAGGACTCGCCTTCGCCTCTCTGCTCGCCGAAGGCTACCCCGTCCGCATCTCCGGCCAGGACTGCGAACGCGGCACCTTCTCGCATCGCCACGCGGTGCTGCACGACCCTTCCAACGACGCGGAATACTGCCCGCTCGGCTCCATCGCCGGCGCGGAGATCGAGCTGGTCAATTCGTCGCTCTCCGAATACGCGGTCCTCGGCTTCGACTACGGTTATTCGCTGGAAGCGCCGGATTCGCTCGTCATCTGGGAAGCGCAGTTCGGCGACTTCG
>SYID01000095.1 GCA_005798925.1 Verrucomicrobiota bacterium | reverse complement strand
TGCTCGTGGTCGGCGTGCAGGAGGAGGATCAGGTCGAGCGCGCGGGCGATCTCCGGGTGGACGGCGTAGTCCGCATTGGGCTGCGAGAAGAGCAGGTGCAGGAAGTTGGAGCAGTAATCGAGACCCGGCTTCGGGTACACGGGCGGCTCGCCTTCCTTGGAGCGGTGGGCGAGCGCGGCGAGGGTGCGGACCTTGGAGATCAGGACGGCGGCGGTGGCGTCGAACTTGGCCAGGTCATGCGTACGCTCGTTGGTGCCGAGCTCCGGGTAGTAGCAACCGAGGGTGTTCAGGGTGGCGGAGAGCACGGCCATCGGGTGGGCGTTGCCGGGGAAGCCGCTGAGGGCGATGCGCAGGCCTTCGTGGATCTGCGAGTTGTCGAGGATGCGGGCCTTGAAGGCCGTCAGCTGGACGGTCGTGGGCAGTTCGCCGTAGATCAGCAGATAGGCCGTCTCGATGAAGTTGGACTTCTCGGCGAGCTCCTCGATGCCGTAGCCGCGATAGCGCAGGATGCCCCTCTCGCCGTCGATGAAGGTGACCTTGGACTCGCAGGCGCCGGTGTTGGCGTAGCCGTCGTCGAAAGTGATGTAGCCGGTCTCGTCCCGCAGCTTGCGGACGTCGACCCCGCGTTCGCCTTCGGTGCCGACGACGATGGGGAGGACGATTTCCTTGTCGTCCAGTTTGAGAGAAGCGGTTTTTGAGCTCATGGCGGGGATAGGGTCCGCCGAGAGTCGCAATACCCTTCAGCGGACGGACAAGGTCAGGAAATTGCGGTAGAGTTGCAAGCCTTTGACCTGACTTTTCTCCGGATGGAACTGGGTCGCGAAGACCCGTCCGCGGCGCACCCCGCTCACGAAACGGCCCGCATAATCGGTCTCGCACCACACCAAGGCGGGGTCGGTCTCGACCACCCGGTAACTATGGACAAAATAGAAGGGCTCCCCTTCCGCTCGCAGGCCCTGGGTCAACGGGGCGCCCGGCTTGAAGACGGCTTCGTTCCAGCCCATGTGCGGAATCCGCAGGCCGGGCTGGGACGGGAAACGGCGGACGACGCCGGGGAAGACGCCCAGCCCCGGACGGTCGGCTTCCTCGGAACGCTCGAACAGGACCTGGAGTCCCATGCAGACCCCGAGGAACGGACGGTCGGCGGCGATCCACTGTTTCAGGAAGGATTCGAAGTCGTTACGGCGGATGCAGTCCATGCAGTCCGCCATGGCGCCCTGCCCCGGGAAGACGACCAGCTCGGCTTGCTCGGCCTCGGCCGGCGTCGCGGCCAGGAACGCATCGGCGCCGGCGGCGACCATGGCGCGGCTGACGCTGCGCAGGTTGCCCATCCCGTAATCGATGACGGCCACCCGCGGGCGGCGCGCTGTCGCGGCGGCTTCCACGGTCAGGCCAGCGTACCCTTGGTGCTCGGCACGCGGCCACCCTGGCGCGGGTCGACTTCGAGCGCCTCACGCAGGGCGCGGGCGAAGGCCTTGAACAGTGCTTCGGCGATGTGGTGCGGTTCGTCGCCGTATTCGAGCTTCAGGTGCAGGTTGCAGCCGAGCGAGTTGGCGAGGCCCTGGAAGAACTCCCGGACGAGCGCGATGTTGAAGTCCTTCACCATGTAGTTGGTGATCTCGACCTGGTAGACCATCATCGGACGGTTGCTGAGGTCGACGGCGCAGCGGGCCAAGGTCTCGTCCATCGGAAGGATGAAGAAACCATAGCGGCGGATGCCGGCCGTGTCGCCGAGCGCCTCCTTGATGGCCTGGCCGAGGACGATGCCGACGTCTTCCACGGTGTGGTGATAGTCGACGTCGGTGTCTCCGGTCGCCTTGACCTTGAGGTCCACGAGCGAGTGGCGGGAGAAAAGCGTCAGCATATGGTCGAAGAAGGCCACGCCGGTGGCGGTTTCCGACGTCCCGGTGCCATCCAGGTTCACCTCGAGGGTGATCTTGGTCTCGGCGGTGTCCCGGCGGAGGCTGGCTTTGCGGACGGCTGCGCTCATCCCCCAGAAATCCCCGCGGAAGGCGGGATTGTCAACCTCACCCTTCCATCCAGGCCGTCACGGCCTGCAGGAAGACGTCCGTCTCCTGCTCCGTCCCCACGGAGATGCGCAGGGACTTCTCGGTGAGGCGATGATTCGGGAAACGGCGGACGAGGATCTTCCGGGAGCGGAGGAACTCGCAGCAGTGGGCGGCGGTCTCGACCGAGGCCGCACGCTTCGTCGAGACGGGCGCGGCCAGCACGAAGTTGCCGGCGGCGGGATTCACCTGCCAGCCCAGCCGGCGGAGCGCGGCGGCGAGGCGGTCGCGCGTGGCGCGCACCCGGGCGACGGTCACGTCGAGCCACTCGCGGTCGTCGAGCGCGGCGGCGGCGGCCACCTGCGCGAGGCGGTCGACGTTGTAGCTGTCGCGGACGCGGTGGAGCACCTCGGCGACGGCGGGCGGACAGAGCGCGTAGCCGACGCGCAGGCCGGCGAGCGCATGGGCCTTGGACAACGTGCGGGTGACGACGACATTGGAGAACTCGCGCACGAGCGCGACGCAGTCGTCGTCGGCGAAGGCGGCGTAGGCTTCGTCGACGACGAGCAGGCCCGGGAAAACCCGGGCGAGCGAGCGGACGACGTCCGTCGCGAAGGCCACGCCGAGCGGAGCGTTCGGATTGGTCAGGAAGAAGAGCGCGGCGCCGCAGCGGGCGACCGCGTCGACGTCGAGGCCCATGGCGTCCGTGACCTCGACCTTGACGACTTCGGCATGCTGGGCGGCCGCGAGCACCGGATAGAGCGAATAGCTCGGGTTGAGCATGCCGATAGGGCGGCCGGGGCCGGCGTAGGCGCGGATCAGCAGGTTGAGGATGTCGTCGGAACCGTTGCCGGCGACGACGTTCGCCGCCGCGCAACCGTGGAAGCGCGCGGCGGCCTCGCGCAGGGGCGCGGAGTCCGGCGACGGGTAGAGACGCAGCGCGGCGCCGTCGTCGACCAAGGCGACGCGGATGGCCTCGAGCGCGCGCAGGCTCGGCGGATAAGGGTTCTCGTTGGTGTTGAGCTTGACCCATCCCCCGCCCTGCGGCTGCTCACCGGGGACGTAGGGAGACATGGCCGCGACGTGGGGATTCGGGGAAGGCAATCTGGCGGACATCAGCGTAACTTGAGCCTGGCGGAGGCGAATTCCTGCAGGAGCGCGCGGGTGCGGCCCGCGTCGGCCGAGGCGACGACGGCCGCCGCGAGCGCGCGCAGCTCGGCGGAAGAAGAATGACGCAGCACGAAGCGGGCCTCCGGCAAGGCCGCGGGCGTCATGCTGAGCTCATGGACGCCGAGACCGATGAGCAACGGCGCCCAGAGCGGATCGCCGCCGAGCTCGCCGCAGACCGCGGCGGGGATGCCCCGTCGCTGCGCGGCGGCGAAGACGGCCATGAGCGTGCGCACGACCGCGGGATGACAGGGATCATAGAGCGAGGCCACGCGCTGGTTGCCGCGATCGACGGCCAGCAGGTACTGGACGAGGTCGTTGGTGCCGACGCTGAAGAAATCCGCCTCCGCGGCGAGTTCGTCCGCGACGACGGCGGCGGAGGGGATCTCGATCATCGCGCCGAGGCGGACCGGCTCCGCGGGCCGGACGCCTTCGCGGGCCAGCTCGGCCTCGACGTCGCGGAACACGGCCTTGGCGCGGCGGAGCTCCTCGACGCCGGAGATCATCGGGAACATCACCTGGACCGGGCCATGCGCCGCGGCGCGGAGGATCGCGCGCAACTGCGGCCGGAAGACGTCCGGGCGCTCCAGGCAAAGACGCACCGCGCGGTAACCCATGAAAGGATTGGCCTCGTCGGCGAGGTCGCCGAGGCGCTTGTCGCCGCCGAGGTCCAGCGTCCGGAAGGTCACCGGGCGGCCCTTCGCGGCCTTCACCGCCTCGACGTACTCCTCATGCTGGACCTGCTCATCCGGCCAGCCGTCGAGGCGCAGGTAAAGGTTTTCGGTCCGATACAGCCCGACTCCCCGGGCGCAGTAGGCCAGCGCGTCCTCCATCTCGGCCGGATCGCCGATGTTGGCGAGCAGGCTGAAGGCCACGCCGTCGGTCGTCAGATCCGGCAAGGCGACCTCGGCGAGCGCCCGGTCGCGACGCGTCCGGATCGCCTGCTCCTTGTCGCGATACCCTTCAATGGTCTCCGCCGTGGGATTGACGATGACCAAGCCGGTCTCGCCGTCGACGAGGATGACGTCGCCTTCCTCCACGGTCTCCATCAGCCGCTTCACGCCGACGACCGCCGGGACGTCGAGCGCCCGGGCCATGATCGCGGAGTGGCTGGTGCGGCCGCCTTCCTGGGTGACGAAGGCCAGCACGCCTCCGTCATGCAGGCCGGCGGTGTCCGACGGGGTGAGATCGCGGGCGGCCACGACGTGCGCCCGGGCGGCCCGGCCGACGCGCTCGGGCTGGCTGCCCAGGAGATGGTCCAGCACGCGCCCGGTGACATCACGGATGTCCGCGGCGCGCTCACGGAGGAAGTCATCCTCCATCTTCTCGAAGATCTCGATGTAGCGCTGGGCGACCTCCTGAAAACAGAATTCCACGTTGAAGCCGGTGCGCCGGACCTCCTTCGAGACGTCATCGATCAGGGCCACGTCCTCGAGGACGAGGAGGTGGGCGTCGAAGATCGACGCCTCGGATGCGTTCAGCTTGCTGGCGACGTCGTCGCGCAAGGCCGCGATGTCCCGCCGGGTCTCCGCCAAGGCGGCCTCGAGTCGCCGCAGTTCGGCCTCGACGTCGGCGACCTGCTGGCAGGCCACGATGGCCATGCCCTTCATCAGCGGGTAAGCCGGACCTCTGGCGACGCCGGGCGCCGCGGCGATTCCTTGGAGGCGAACCTCCGGCCTCTGGGCTGCGGCCATCATCCTGCCCCCAATTGACCGCCGCCCATGTCCGGACGCAAGGACGGAGTCCTCCGCTGGTCAGACTTCGAGGACTCCGGATTCTTCGGCCGGATCGGGCATTTCAGGCATGACAAGGTTCGGCATGGTCGAGGAAGGCACTTCCACGACCTGCGAAAGGTCGAATTCCTGGACGATCTCGCTGACGATGAGCCCGGGCATGCCGGCGACGGCTTGGTCAGGCTCTTCGGCGACGGCCGCATCGACATACCAAAGCAGGCCGGAGTATTCGGCCGGAATCGTGACCTGCAGCTGCACCATGATGACGCCGAGCAGGCAGAGGTGGGCGAAACAACGGCCGATCCGTTGTCCGAAAGTGTTGTGCCATAGCATCACGCCGGCCAGCGTGCGTTCCTCCCGACGGCTGAGGTACTGCAGCTGGGCCTGATGCAAGCGGCGCCGGGAATGGAAACGGACGCGCAATTCGGCGGAAGAAGCGAGCGCCCGACGGAGACGTTCCGCCTGCTCAGGAGAGGCGCAACCCTCGAGAAACAGCCCGACCAAGGCGTCGAATTCCGGGACGCTCATGAGCGGAACTCCTTCCCCATCAGCTCGCGCAGGGCTTCACGGGCCCGATTGATGCGACTCTTCACCGTGCCGATGGAAAGGCCGAGGTCTTCGGCGATCTCCTCATAGGACATGTTGCGGACGTTGCGCATCGTGAGGATACGAGCGTGCTCGGGCTTCAATTGTTCCATGCACTCGGCCACTTTCTGGACGAATTCGTTATGCTGGGCCTCATGGCCGGGCCCCTGCGCGCCGTCCGACAGGATGTCATGCAGGGTGGCTCCGGGGTCATCCCCCAGGTCGGCGTCCAGCGACATCGACTGATCGCGCTTCCGACGACGCCAGTACCAATAACGGTTGCGGGCCAGATTAGTGCCGATCTGATGGATCCAGGTGGAAAAAGTCGCCGTGCCCCGAAAAGAAGCCAGGACGCGATGGGCCCGGATGAAAGTGTCCTGCGTGATCTCCTCGGCGTCCTGGCGGTTGCGGAGCAGGGAGAAGACCTTGGCGAAAATCCGCCCCTGATACTTCAGCACCAGCTCATTATAAGCCGACAAATCTCCCTGACGGGCGCGGTCCAAGGCGGACTGGTCGGCTTCGGTTTCCATGGTTTGACGGGGGGTGAGGCGAAACAGGTCGGGTCGACCCATAATCGTGGTGACATATCTTTACAATTAAAGCTCGCTAATCAACCTATTTAAGACCCCGCCCAAGGAGCCGATGTTCAATACCCGAAAGAAATCCCCCACCCTCTCTTGGGTAGACTGCCTCAGCGGGGCCCGCGGGACCCTCGAGCAGCTGCCGGCGACCATCCCGGCAGGCCCGCCGCCGACGGCCGCACGGGTGATCGCCGAAGGCAACGAACTGTTCCTGGAACCCGCGACCGAGGGGGTCGTCCTCGTCAACGGCGTCCCGTTGCGCCACAAACTGCCTTTGACCGACTCGGCCACGCTGCAGTCGGACGCCTCCCTGCTCGTGATGGGACCCGGGGAGCAGGCGGATTTCGCGCTCGTCCGCCCGGACCTCTGGGTGCTTTTCGATCCGCTCACCGGCGACCAACTCGGCGAGCACGCCCCGGGGTCGCTGCTGGCCGCGGCGAGGGAGCTCGGCCGGGCGACGGACACCCTCGCGTGCACGCCGCTGGGCCTCGAGATCGGCTTCAACTTGTCGCAGGTCGCGCCCCTGCTTTCCCCGCCCGAACCAACTCCGGTCAAACCTCAGGGCAAGACCTTGCTCGCGGCCGAACAGAACCGAGGAGCCCACGTCTGCCCGGTCTGCTGGACGCGCTTCGACTCCGGCGACGCGCTCAGCATCGCGGTCCATGAAGACCTGCGCGGCGACCCGATCCTCGGTCCTGACGCCCGCCTCCGCTTCCACCCCACCCGCTTCAATGACCAGGGACTGGCCCTCGATCCGATGGGACTGGCCTGCACCGACCTGGCCTGCCCCCACTGCCGTCGCCAGCTTCCGCCGGGCTTCCTCGAACGTCCCCATCGCATCCTCTCGCTGATCGGCGCGCCGAGCGCCGGCAAATCCTACTACCTCGCGGTCCTCACGCGCGTGCTCCAGGAACGCCTGCCCGAGGATTTCGGCCTGGCCTTCAAGGACGGCGACCCGAGCGGGAACATGCTGCTCAACCAGATGCGCAACACCCTGTTCTCGGCGGGCACGCCCGAGGAGGCCCTGCTCGGCAAGACCACCCTCGAAGGCGCGACCTACGAGAAGCTGCCGCGCCTCGGCCGGATGGTCTCGCTGCCGCGGCCGTTCATCTATTCCCTCAGCCGGCCCGGCCAGCAGCGGCAAGAGACCTCGGTCATCCTCTACGACAACGCAGGCGAGCACTTCGAACCAGGGATCGACATCCACGACTCGCCCGGCGCGATGCACGTGGCGACCTCGAGCGGGCTGATCTTCCTCTTCGACCCCACGGCCAACGCGCGCTTCAAATCCCGTCTCGTCGGCGTGGATGACCCGCAGCTGGCGCTCAAAGGGCGCGTCGATCAGCAGGACAGCATCCTGGCCGAGATGGAATCGCGCGTGAAGCGGGTGCTCGGCCTCTCCCAGGACGAGCGCATCCGCACGCCGCTGGCCTTCGTCGTCGGCAAATCCGACACCTGGGAGCAGCTCCTGCCGTCGCCTCTCGAGCCGGTCGCCGCCGCCGGAGGCCTCGATCTCGCCGCGGTGGCCCGCAACTCCGACCGCGTCCGCGCGCTGCTCGCGTCGCTCTGCCCGGGTATCGTGGCCGCGGCCGAATCCCTCGCGGAAAACGTCCGGTACTTCGCGGTGAGCTCGTTCGGCCATACGCCGGTGATGATCGGCGCCGGCCCCAACCAAGGACGCATCGCCCCCGATCCGCGGCGGCTCGCCCCCGCCCACGTGGAGGAACCGCTCTACTGGCTGATGCACCTCGCCGCGCCGCCGATGTTCCCGGCCGCGGCCGCGGCCCCCGCCCCCTGATGCCCCTCCAACTGATCTTCACTTCGGCGCCGCAAGGCCTGACTCCGGGACGTTCCGGCTACTGCACGGTCGCCCGGCATCGCGCGGTGCCGGACCGGCTTGCGCAGCTCCTCGAAAGCCTCGGCACCCCGCACGGGCTCGCCGGCGACGCCACTTTCACGTTCCGCGCCCTCGAGGCCGCCGGTCGCAGCTGGTTCGTGCTCTCGCGCTTCGTCGCGCGCGGACTCGATTACACGCAACGCGACAACCGGCTGGCGCACCACCTGATCTTCTCCGCCGAGGAGGCCGCCCTGCTTCCGCCGCCGGCCGCGCTCGCGGCCCGCTGGTCCGGCTGGCAGGACGAGTGGGCCGGCGCCCCCGCCTGGCTGGAAGGCGAAGACAAACCCCTCAGGCTCGGGGCCTACGCCCCGCTCTCGCCCGCCACCCGCTGGCGCGAGCTCGCCGGCACCGGCGCGAAGGCCGCCTGGCTCGTCAACGCCTCCGGCGCCGCGAAGGTCAGCCTCCTCAATCCGCCCGACACGGAGACGGTCCTGCGCCTGTTCGCGGAATCCTCCGCGCTCATCGGCAAGGCCGCCTGGGCCGCCGGCTTCACCACCGACGCCCGCGTGACCGGCGGCGAGGGTTTCCTCTGGTCCGCCCACGACGGCGACGGCACGGCCTTGATCGACCTCGCCCTGGCCGCCGACCTGCCCGCTCCCTCCGGCGACCTAGCCCGTCAGGCCGCGGTCGGCGTCGCCGTCGCCAGACCGGCGGCGGCCGGCGCTTCGCCGGCGGCGCCGCCCAAGGCCTCCGGCTCCGCCGGCGTCCTCGTCTGGATCGTCGGCGGAGCCCTGCTGCTCGGGGCGGGCGCCGCCACGATCTTCCTTGCGCGCCCGTCGACACCGGAACCAGCCCCGGCGCCCGTCGTCGTGGCGCGGCCGGCCCCCACGCCGGAGGAGACCGCGCAGACCGACGAGATCCTCCGTGCCAACCGCGCGCTCACCGAGATCCAAGGCCTGCTCGAAGCCGACGACGTCCTCGCCGCCGCGAGGCTCTGGTCCGAGACCAGCGCGCGCTCGCCGCGTTTCGTCGCGAATTACCGCGAACAAGTGCTGCCCCGGCTGCTGCGCGAATTCTCGGCGAGCGCCGTCCGCGCGTTCTCCCGCCGTCTCGACCGGCCCGGCATCACCGACGCCCCGCGGGCCTGTCAGGCGATCCGGACGGAAGCCGAGGAGGCCCTCCGCCTCGGCGCCCAGCTGAAGGTGCCCGCGGACCAAGCCTGGACGCTCCTCAGGCAGCTCGCCGAGCGCGCGGGCCGCCTGCAGACGATCGACGTGCGGCCGGTCATCCTCGTCCCCGGCGAGTGGCGCGGCGGAAGCGCCGGCCGCGACCAGCCTTCGCAGGCCGAGTTCGCGCTGTCGCGCAAGGCCGTCGACACGCTCCGCACCGTCGTCGACGCCGCCGGGTCGACCAAGAACAATTCCATCGCCGTGCGCCTGCGGTTGCTGGCGCTCGCCTCCCCGCACGTCCGGGACGAGGCGACGCCCTTCCTGGCCGGCGAGATCCGCCGCTCCTCCCAGACCATCTGGATCGAATCCACGCCCGAACCCGGCCGTTCTCCGGCGATCGCGATCGGCCTGGGCGGCCGTCGGGATGTCGTCGCGCTGAATTTCCGCGACGCCGAAGGGCTGCGGGCGGACGCGAACCGCCTCCTCGAGATCAGCCTGCCCCAAGGCCGCCGGCAATGCCTGGCGCTGCTCGGCGACGTCAGGTCGTTGCAGGCGCTCGACCTCGGCCCGGGTTCGCTGGTGCTCGACGCGGACACCGGCGTGATCCGCGCCGCCGCCTGGGCGGAGCCGGCCGTGAACGCGTTCGTCTGGGCGCCGGGCCTCGTGGGGCTCTATCCCGACGGGCATGAATTCCCCGACAACGACCTGCCTTCGCCCCGCGCCACCCGGTCGCTGCTGGAGACGGACCTCAACCGCCTGGAGCGCCGCCAAGGTCCGGACGCGCCCAGCTACGAATCCATCGACGCCCGCCGGAAACTCTTCCAGGCCGGCCGGCTCCTCGAAGCCGGCGCGCCTTGGACGCTGCGCGCCGTGGACGCCGACGGCAAAGCCGGTCCCGCGCTCCTCGAACTGCGCTGACGCATGCAGGTCGAACGGCTCATCGCCCGCATCCGCGGCCAGCTCGAACTGGGGACCCCCGACCTCGAGGCGCGCTCGCTCGCCGGCGAATACGCGGCGCTCTGCCAGCGGGCCCGGGAGCGGCTCGAACAATGCGCGGCCCTCGCGCGCGGCGGCAACGAGCATGCCGCGTTCCAGGCCGCGGAGACCGACCCCGACCTCCTCGGGCTCTGCGCCGCCCTGAGCTTCGCCGAGTCGGACCGCTGGCATGCGCTGTGCCGGGAGCGCGGCCTGCCTGCGGGATTCCCGCTGGACAGCCAGCATGTGCTCGCCGTCGAGAGCCTCTACGGCCGCGCCATCGGCGAGAACCACCCCCTCTACCGCGATTACCGCGACGCGATCCGGAGCCGCGACGAAGACCGCGCGCTCTCCGTGCTGCGGTCGATCGTGCGCATCAATCCGGACGACCCCAACGCGCGCTCGGAACTCACCCGCCTCTCCGCCAAGTTCCTGCGCGAAGCGCTCGGCAAGGTCGGCGCGCTCTTCGCGGCGGACGCCGGCGAAGCGGCCGTGGAACTCATGGAGCGCATGGAACGCTTCGGCGCGCTTGAGCTCGCCGACGAGCCGCGTTGGGAGGAAGCGCTGGCCCGGCGGACCGCGTGGCTGCGCGGCAAGGCCGCCGAGCAGGTCGGCGCGCACCTCGTCGCGGCCGCCGAGGCGAAAGCTGGCGGCCATTGGGAACCCTGCGCCGCCGCCCTCGGCCGCGTCCGAGCGCTCGAGCGGGACCATCACCTCAACCTTTCCGCCGACCAGCTCGCGACCGTCGGCGAACTCGAGTCCTGGGCCGGAGCGCTCGCCGCCGACGCCGAGGCGGAAGCCGGCCAGCGGGCCGCCGTCGCCGGACTCGAGGAAGAATGGGCGCTGCTGCGCCAAGAGGCCGCCCGGGGCGGCTCGCCGGCGATCCTGATCGTCCGTCTCAGCGCCTGGCTTGAACGCGCCGACGCGCACGCCGGCCGGCTGCCGGAAGGGATCATCCCTGAGGCCCGCGCGCTGCGCCACAACACGCGCACCCGGCTGAGCCGCCGTTATCTCGCGCTCACGGCGGCCTGGGTCGTCGGCCTGCTGGTCGTCGTCGGCGGAATCGTCAGCTGGAACTTCATCCGCCAGCAGGAGGAGGAGTCCCTCGGACGCTTCTCCGAAGCCAACCGGCTCCTCGAGCTGTACGACCACGCCGGCGCCCGCGGAGCGCTCGAGGCCTTCGAAAACGGCGGCGCTTCGGCCGCCGAGAAAGCCAGACGGCTCGCCGACGCCCGCCCCTTGCGCGAGAAACTGCGCGCCCAGCTCGCCGCCGAGCAGCGCCTTACCGTGGAGGCGCTCCAGCTGGCCGAACGCGCCCGCGCCGGACTCGACCCGGGCACGCTCGCCGACACCCGCGACCGCGTGAAACGCTACCTGGCCGAACTAGGCCAGGTCGGTCCGGCGCTCCGCGAACAGCTCGCCCGGCGTTTTCCCGCCCCCGAGTCGCTCGCCGCGGCCTGCCAGGCCGAGATCGACCGACTCCGCCGCGAAATCGAGACGCTGACCACCGCGCTCAACAAGGCCATCGGCGACAGCCCGGCGATCGCCGACAGCGCGGCCGCGGTCGCCACGCTCGAGCGACTGCGCGCGTCGCTGCGGGCCCTGGCCGAACTGCGGGAGAAAGACCTCGACTCCGCCGAAGCCGCCGCGGACCGGGCCGAACTGCGCCTCGGCGACGAACGGAAGGTCGCCGCGGCGCTCCGGGCCCTCGCCGGAGCGGCCGACCTCGCGGCGTACCTCGCCGCGCTCTCCGACGCGGCCGCGAATCTCGCCGGCGAGAAGTCCGACCTCGGCGCCCGGGCCTCCTTCGTCTTCGGGAAGGCCCCGACCCTCCAGGCATTGCCGCGCACGGCGCTCGCGCCGCGGGTCGGCGCGATGTGGGACGCGGCCGCGTCGGCCGATCCGCGCGGGATCTTCCATCCGCCCTCGCTCAATGAGGAAGAACTGCGTCGCCTTCGGCGACTCTCCGACACCTCGCTCGCCGAATCCCTGCGCCGCGGGACGCTCCAGCTTTATTCGTTCCGGGGGATGACCCCGGGCCGTTCGGCCTACGTCGTCGGCGACATCACCGAGACCCGCAGCGCCATCTCGGACGGCGTCCAGTTCGTCCAGCATGCGAAAGAACTCAATCAGGACGGCGCCATCATCGAAGTCTCCTGGCGTCGGCAGGAATTCAACAACGGCGTCCGCGGCGGCGAGGAAGTCACGGGGCTGACGGCCATCCCCGAACTGGAATTCATCCGCCAGGTGACCCGCTTCCAAGACCCGAAGACCGGTCAGCTCCTCGAGCCGCCGTTGCGCACGATGGAACGCGTCCGTCGCAGCGAATCACCCTACCCTGAGCTGCGGGCCTATCATCTCCAGGAATTCTTCCAGCTGGCTTCCGTCCGGCCTGACGTCTGGGGGCTGCTGTTCTCGCCTTCCGCGCAGCGCGACGCCGAACAGCTCCGTCGCATCACGCAGAACGACCTGCGGCCTTACGACTATCTGTTCAAGGACAAGTGGGCCCACGCCAAGGGCGACCTGCGCGCTTTCCTGGTCCGCCAGGGCGGACCCGGGTACGCCGAGGAAGCGCGCTTCTGGCGGGCGACTTTCGCCAATCTCCGCAGCCGCAGGCTCATCTTCGCCGGCATGGTCGGCCGGGACGGCCGGCCGGCCCTGCGCGAGTCGATCAAAGGCTCCGCGCTCTACGGGCTGGACAACGAAGGCAAGGCGACGGTGCTCTTCCGCGTGACCGAAACGGGCGAGATCAGCCGCGTCGCGGACGCCGCCCCCCTGTCGCCTCTCCTGCGCTATCCTGGCACGGTGGCCGAAGCCGCCGCCGCCGCCGGCATACCGACCGGGCTGCCGCCCCCCGAAGGCGGCTGGGAAACCCTGCTGCAAGGCCGCGACCTCTGAACCATGCCCCCCCCTGCCCATTTTCGTCTCCGCTGGAAAGGCGCCGTCACCGGTCCCTTCCCTCTGGCGCGCGTGAGCGAGATGCTGCGCGCAGGCGAGCTCAGCCTGCTGCACAACATCGAAGTGGACGGTCAGTGGCTGACGATCCGCGACTATTTCCGCATCATCGGCCTCACGCGGGCTCCTGCCGCCGTGCCGGCCGACGATCCCGGGAACGGCCTCGTCCCCCCTTCGCCTGGCGCCGAAGGCGTCCTGGAAGCGGTCCGACCGGTCGACACGCGGCAGCAAGCCGGCGAATCCTTGGAACGCGCGGTGCGCGAAGGCTACCTCTGGTGCGGATCGACCTTCCTCCTGCCGCCGCTCTTCGCCCTCGCCGTCTACGGGTGGCACGTCGTCGCGCCCGACGCTTCGCCGTTGTCGCTCTTCATCCTGCTGATCTTCACCACTGGTTCGGGCTGCTTCCTGCCCGTGGCCTTCGTCCGCCGCGTCGGCCGTCAGCTCGAACTGGAAGGACTGGGCGAGATCCGCCAGACGCAGGCCAGCCTGGCCCTCGCCTTGGCCTCCCTCGGTTTCGTGCTTTGGCTTTGGTGCTTCTGGATCCTGGTCCATCAGCGCCCTTGAACCCGCAATCGGCTTGACGAGGCCCGCGGGCTGGGGTGGACTGAGGGGACTCGGTCTTCGGTAGTGTAGCTCAGTTGGTTAGAGCGAGGGACTCATAAGCCCTAGGTCGGCAGTTCGATCCTGCCCACTACCACCACCGGGTAAGCCCTTTTTTGGTCAGGCCTTCAGGATCGCCGACGCCGGGATGTCCAGGCCGTCCTTCCACAGCGCCTCGAGGGCGTAGCTGCGACGGGTGTCTTCCCGGAACACATGGAAGAGGACGTCGAAAGCGTCGACGACCGTCCAGCCGCTGTCGCGTTGGGACTCGGAACGGGACGAGACGCCGGCTTCGTCGAGCGCCTGCTCGAGCGCGATGCGCAAGGCCCGCAGGTGCGGCTCGGAAGTGCCGGTCGCGACGACGAGGAAGTCGGCGACGGAGGAGATCTGGCCCATCTCAAGGACCCGGATGTCGACCGCCTTCTTGTCGTCGAGCGCGCGGACCGCGGCGACCAGATGCCCCGGGAGCTTGGGCAGGACGACCATCGGCTTGGCGGCGGCCTTCTCGCCGCGGCTCTTGGCCTTCAGCGCCGGCACGGCGGGCAGGATCCGGCGCGCGGGGCGCGCCGCCGGCTTGGCGGACTTGCCGGCCGGCCGGACTTTGGCGGCGGGCTTACGGACGGCGGGCTTCTTGGTCTTCTTCTTGAGGGCGGACATGATCAGGCTTGGTAAAGGGAGCGCTCATCGATGTGGCGGGCGACCGCGAGGGGCAAGCCGTTTCGGGGCGAATCACCGCGTCGGAGGGCCTCGCGCAAGGCAGTGGAGGAGACCCGCACGGCCGGCGCCGTCAGCACCGTCAGGCGGATGACCGCCGCGAGGGAAGCCGGCGGCGCGGCCGGGAGATCGTCGCGCGACAAGACGGCGAACTCGAGGAGCCCGCAGAGCTCGACGACATCCTTCCATCGGTCTAGCCGGGCCAGCTGGTCGGCCCCCAGGATCCACACTCGGCGGGCGGCGGGAAACTCCTTCGCCAACTCGCGCGCGGTCTCGACGGACCAGCTCATGCCGGCGCGACGGATCTCGCGCTCGTCCACCACGGCCCACGGATGATCCGCGAACGCGAGCCGGCACATCGCCGCGCGGTCGGCGGCGGCGGCGACGGGAGCACCCGAACGGAGGGGCGCCTGCCCCGCCGGGAGGATGCGAACCTCGTCCAAGCCGAGCTGATCGTGCGCGGCCACGGCCGCGGCCACATGACCCGCATGCGGGGGATCGAAACTCCCACCCAGGATGCCCATGGCGAACGGCATGCCGCATTACGCCCGGGCGCGCGAACCATGGCAACCCAAAGCAGGCTTGAGCCCGGACCCTTGGGCCGAGACACTGGGCTCATGGCGTCCGCCTCGCGCTTCCTCCCTCCCGGGTTCGACCCGGGCCAGACCGTGGTCGTGATCGCCGGCAAAGGCCGCTACCCCTCCCTGCTCGTCGACTGCGCCCGCGAACGCGGCGCGACGGTCAAGTTGGTGTCCTTCGAAGAGGAGACCGACCCGGCGCTCGTCGCGACCTTCGCGCCGGCCGACCGCCGCGCGGTCCCCGTCGGCAAGCTCGGCCAGCTGCTCGACGCGTTGAAGGAACTCGGCGCCGGGGGCGCCGTCATGGCCGGTCAGGTGACCCCGCGCAAGCTCTTCACGGGCATGGTGCCAGACCTCAAGCTCATCGCGCTGATGGCCTCGCTCAAGGAGCGCAACGCCGAGACGATCTTCGGGGCGGTCTCCGCCGAGATCGAGCAGGTCGGCGTCCGCATGCTCGACGCGCGCGTCTTCCTCGACGACCACCTCGCCTCCCCCGGCTGCATGACCGGCTGGGTCTGCGGCATCGCCGACGATCAGCTGGAATTCGGCACGCGCATGGCCCGCGAGATGGCCCGCCTCGACGTCGGCCAATCCGTCGTCACGGCGAAAGGCACCGTCATCGC
>SYID01000008.1 GCA_005798925.1 Verrucomicrobiota bacterium | reverse complement strand
GACCGCCGACCGTTGGCATCGCCGTCGACTCATGCACCACGGCGCATGGGCGATGGCGATGGCACTCTTTTTCGTCGGATCATTCGCCTTGTGGTATGACGTCGGCGAGGCGAGGGTAGGTGGCCTTGTTGCCGTGGGAGGTGCCGAGGCCGCCGCCGACGAGCAGGTTGTAGCCGATGAGCTTGCCGTTCTCGACGATGGCCACGAAGCCCATGTCGTTGGTGAAGATGTCCGTGTCGTTGTTCGGCGGGATGGCGAAGCCGGTCTTGAACTTACGGGGCAGGTAGGTCTTGCCGTAGAGGGGGTCCACCGGCGCGCCGGAGTCATCCGTGTCGGCGGGCGGGGGCATGTACGGATTGGCCTGGTCGACGGAAGCGCGGGCCTTGGCGATCTTGTCGCCGAGACCGAGGTCGACCTGCACGCCGTCCACCCAGATGGAGTGGTAGGCGGTGGTGCGAGGCAGGAGGGCGCGGGTCAGCGTGAACGCGTCTTCGTCGACCTGCACGGCGACGGCGTCGACGGGCGGGTTGGACGGAGCGGTGACGTTGCGGTTGACGTCGCCGCAGGTGGCGAGGGTGGAGGAGAGGGCTTCGTTGATCGACTTGATCAGCGGGCCGATGCCTTTCTGCAGCACGCCGTGGAACTGGAAGGTCTGGCGGGAGGTGATGCGGAGCGTGCCGTTGGCGAAGCGACCGGAGAGCTCGTCGTAGACGAGATACTGCGCGGCCGGGACGATGCCGCCGGTCTGGCGCGTGCGCACCATCACGGAGTATTCCTTGCCGGTCTTGCGCTTATCGCGGTCATCCTGCTGATAGATGCCGTGGAACTTGATGAACTGCTCGTCGTCGCCGCTGAAGCGGTCGGCCTCAGGGTTGGCGAGGGTTTCGCGGATCGTACCGGAGAGGTCGGGCTTATCCGCCTTCAGGAGTTCGTTCTTTGCCAGGGGTTTGCCGGAGGTAGGGTCCATGATTTAATACTTGATAAGATGAGTTAGGATTACATAAATAGGGGTCAAGTTTAAATAAATGGTAAATTGTGACATCGGCCGGGTGGTCTTTGTCGGTGCAGGACCCGGAGCCCCGGACCTGATCACCGTCAGGGGGCTGCGTCTGCTGAAGCAGGCGGATGTCGTGATTCATGACGCCCTCCCGGGCGACGCCTTGCTGGCGGAGATTCCCGCGTCCACGAAGATCGTGCCGGTCGGCAAGCGCTGCGGCATCCACTCGATGACGCAGGACGAGATCAACGCCGTGATCGTTCGCGAAGCCCGTCAGGGAGGTCTCACCGTCCGGCTCAAGGGTGGCGACCCGGGCGTCTTCGGCCGTCTGGGCGAGGAGATGGATCATCTCGCCGCGCATGGCATCCCGTTCGAAGTCGTCCCGGGCGTCACCGCCGCGACCGCCGCGGGCGCGGACGCCGCGTTCCCGCTGACGCATCGCGGCAAGGCCGCCTCCGTCACGTTCCTCACCGGCCACTGCGCCGACGGCAGCGATCAGAATTGGAAGGCGCATGTCGAGACGGGCGCCACGCTCTGCCTTTACATGGGCGCGAAGGCTTTGCCGTCCGTCGCGACCAAGCTCATCGCCGCCGGCGCCCAGGCCGATCTGCCGATTCGTCTGCTCTCGAAAGTCTCGCAGGATGGCGCGTCCGACGTGCTCACGACGCTGACGGACCTCGCTACAGGCAAGGTCGACGTCTCCGTGCTGCCCACGCCGCTCATCGCGGTCGTCGGCGCCGTGGTCGCGCCGCCCCGTCATGCCGGCCTGATGGGCCGCATCGCGGCGTTCGCCTGAGATCAGGCCTTCCGCCAGACCTTGGCCCGAAGGAAAAGGTAGAGGGCCGTGAAGATCACGGCGACCCCGCCGAGCCAGACCATCAGGCGCTCGCCTAGTCCTAGGTCTTGCGGGACGAGCACGCCGACCAAGACGGGCAGCAGGCCCATGGAGACCAGCACGGCAAGGAGGGCGAGCTTGGTCAGCTTCAAGCCAGGGGAGCTAAGGTATCGTCGGAAGAGCAGCGCAGGCAGGACCGGGTGCGTGCCGAGCAGAGGGCTGAGCTTCCAGCGCAGGCCTTCGGGCGCGTGTTGCTTGGCGATGGTCGCGACGTCCCCGTCGCCGCCGGCATGACGTCCGGGCAGGAGGAAGAGCATCAGGATGACCGCTTCGCCCTTCGCCTGTTGCAACGCGTCTTCGAGCAGGGGTTCGTTGAAGGCGTACTCCGGTCCTTCGCGGCGCTCCATCGAGCAGGTGACGAGTTCGTCTTCTTTGAGGCCGAGTTCAGTGCGGATGGCGCCGGCGAAGAAATCACGGCAACGCGTCACTTCGGGGATGGGGGAGCCATGGTCGCAGAGGAAGACCGTGCCGCTGCCCTTGGTCCAGCCGGTCGACTTTAGGTTGTCGGTCAGCATGCCGGTCATTTCCGGACCGAAGAGCGGTTCGCGGATGCTGAGCTTCATCGGGCCAGGCTGGGCGTCGGCGAAGACTTTGGGTAGGTATTCGGTGATCGCGCGGCTGGGGCCGATGAAGAGCGGGAGCACGACGATTTCGTCGATGCCGTCCAGCTTCGCTTGCTGGACGGCCTGTTCGAAGATGACCGCGGGGATGCCGCCGAGCAGGGCGGGGTCGATCTTGGCCGAGTGCATCGTCGAGACCGGGCGGACCTCCTGACCGATGAGCTTGCCGACTTCCAGGGCCAGTCCGCGCAGGGCCAAGGTCGCCGCGGGTTCGTAAGAACCGTTGTCGACGAGGAAGATACGCGTGCCAGCCATGGGCGTTAAGTGAGGGATAATCTTCATATTTGCAACGCAGGGCTGGCGGATTGCGGGTTGCCTCATTTCTGAAGCGATGTTTCCTAAGGTGATGCCCCGCCGATTTCTCGCCGTCGCCGCTCTTTGCCTGAGCGCTCTCTCCCTTTCCGCCGCTGACGCCGTCTGGCTGACCGACCTCGATGAAGGCATCAAGGTCGCCAAGGCCGAGAAGAAGGCGATCTTGGTCGACTTCACCGGGAGCGACTGGTGCGGCTGGTGCATTCGCCTCAAGAAGGAAGTCTTCGACCAGAAGGAATTCGCCGCCGCCGCCAAGGACTTCGTCCTGGTGGAGCTCGACTACCCGCAGAAGAAGAAACAACCGGCCGAGGAGAAGGCGAAGAACAAGGCGTGGGCGGACAAGTTCGGCATCGAAGGCTTCCCGACGATCCTGCTGCTGGATGCCAACGGCGAACCTTTCGCGCAGACCGGCTACGAGGCCGGTGGTCCCGTGAAGTACCTCGCTCATCTCGCCGAATTGCTGAAGGCGAACACCGCCGAAGGACGCCAGGCTTTCGCCCAAGCGAAGAAGGACGAAGGCCTGGTCCGAGCTTACGGCGCCGAGCTCGAGACGATCGTGACGCCGTTCTTCGAGCAGAAGGACTTCGCCGGCGGAGAGGCCGCCATCGCTAAATTCGTCAAAGCCAAGTCTCTTGTTGGCTCTGTTAAGCTCGAACTGACCGTCAACGCCCGGATCAGCCTCGCTCAGGCCTGCAAGCCTGGCGACCATGCCGCCGTGCTCAAGGTCCTCGACGAGATCATCGCCGAGACCCCGCCTGACATGAAGGAACTCAGCGAATTGAAGAACTTCCGCGCCCAGGTCGCCGCGGCGGCCGCCGCCAAGGAGAAGAAGTGATTTACCCATGAAGAAGCTCATCCTGACCCTGCTGTTGCTCGCGAGCGTCACCGCCCGCGCCGAACTCATCTGGCTGACCGACCTCGACGAAGCCAAGAAGGTCGCCACCAAGGAGAACAAGAAGCTGCTCGTCGACTTCACCGGCAGCGACTGGTGCGGCTACTGCATCAAGCTGCACAAGGAAGTCTTTGATACCCCCGAGTTCGAGAAATTCGCCAAGGACTACGTGCTGGTGGAGCTCGATTTCCCCAGGCGCAAGGAGCAGCCGGCCGCCGAGAAGGCCAAGAACCAGGCCGCGCAGAAGAAGTACGGCGTGAACGGTTTCCCGACGGTGATCATCATGAACACCAGCGGCAAGGTCCTGAACCGCGCCGAAGGCTATTCCCCTGATTCCGGTCCTTCGGCCTATCTTCCGCAGCTCGGCGCGCCCGCCGCGAAGAAGGCCAAGGCTCCCACTCCTTCCAAGAAATAAGATGCGACTCCTCACCCCGATCCTTGCGGCGTTCGTCGCCGTCACGGTCTCCGCCGAACCCGTCTGGCTCACCGACCTCGAGGAGGCCAAGGCCCAAGGCATCAAAGAAAAAAAGCCCTTGCTGGTGGACTTCACCGGCAGCGACTGGTGCCCGCCTTGCAAGGCGCTTCATAAGAATGTCTTCGAATCCAAGGAATTCGCCGCCGTCGCGTCCAAGTACGTGCTCGTGGAGCTGGACTACCCGCGGAACAAGCCGCAGGAGCCGGAGCTGAAGGCCAAGAACGCCGCGCTCTCCAAGCAGTTCGGCATCACCGGCTTTCCCACCGTGCTGCTGATCGACGCCAGGTCCGGCGCCGTCTTCGGTCGCACCGTCGGCTTCGGCGGCCAATCGGCCAAGGAATACCTCGACAAACTGGCGTCGTTCAAGAACACCCCCGAAGGCCGGGCGGCGCTTGAGAAGGAGCAGAAAACCTCCGCCGAACGTTCGGCCCGAAGCCGCGAACTCGGGCAGAAGATCGACACGGCCATCAAAGCCAAGGACTTCCCGGCCGCGGAGTCCGCCTTGAAGGAGATCTTCGCCGACGTCAGCGGAACGCGCAAGGCGGTCTTCCATTACAACAAGGCCCGTATCCTCCTGCAGATCGACCCTTCGGCCAAGGCGCAGGCGCTGAAGTATGTCGACGAAGCCCTGGCCGTCGCGGCCGGCGACGAAAGCCTGACGAAGTCGTTCAAGGCTTATCGCGAAAAGATCGGCTCCGAGGCGTCCGCCGCTCCCAAGACGTCGGCGGACCCCAAGAAGGGCGCCTGAGCCTTCAGCCGATCAGCTTAGCCAAAGGCGCCGTGAGGACTTCCTCCGGCGCCCTTCCTTTTTGGCGTAGTTCGCGGATCGAGAGTCCCGCGGTACGTTTGGCGAGCCGCTTGCCGTCGGCGTCGACGATGAGCGGCGCGTGCGCCCAGGTCGGAGCCTGCCAGCCGAGGGCGCGATAGAGCAACAGCTGACGGGCCGTCGAAAGCAGGAGGTCGGCGCCGCGGACGACTTCGGTGACGGCCATGGCGTGGTCGTCGGCGACGACGGCGAGTTCGTAGGCGGGGAAGCCGTCCTTCCGCCAGACCAGGAAGTCGCCGAAGTCACGTCCGGCGACGAACGCCTGCGGGCCTTGGAGCGCGTCGACGAACGTGATGATCTCGCCGTCGGGCACGCGGAAGCGCCAATTGGTCGGGCCAGGTTCGTGAGCCTCGCGACCGGCTCCTAAGGGGGCGCGGAGGGCTGGCGGGAAGATCGGCTCGGCGTCGTCCTCGGCGTGCGGGGCGGTGAGGCTGCGTTCGACGTCCTTGCGGGATTTGTCGCATGGATAGATCGCACCGGTCACCTGGAGCTGTGACCAGACGTCGCGGAACCAAGGCAGGCGTCGCGACTGCACGTACGGCGCGTGGGGCCCGCCGACGTCGGGTCCTTCGGCCCACCGTAGGCCGAGCCAGCGGAGATCTGCGATGGCCGCCTCGGCGAACTCCGGACGACAACGGCCGGCGTCGAGGTCTTCGGTGCGATAGAGCAGGGTGCCGGAGGCCGCGCGGGCCGCGGCGAGGGCGAAGGTGCGGGCGTGGCCGACGTGCAGGTAGCCGGTGGGCGTCGGGGCTAGCCGTCCGCGGGCCATCAGAGCGGATTGCCCGTGGGGATGAACTCCCACTTCACGCCGAACTCCGCGGCCACCGCGGCGGCGAGGGCCTTCACGCCCCAGGTCTCGGTCGCGTAGTGTCCGCAGGGATAGAGGTTCCAGCCCTGCTCGTGGGCTTCGTTGAAATGTTCTTCGCGTAGCTCGCCGGTGATGAGCGTGTCGCAACCCTCCGCTTTGAGGTGCCCGAGCGCGCTGCGGCCGCTGCCGCTCAGGATCGCGATCTTCTTCGGATTCGCGGAACCGAACTCGATGCCCTTGTAAGTCTGCGGATACGAGGCCTTCAGGCGTTTACGCAGCGTGCTTCGCGGGAGGCCGCGGCAGAGGCAGGCGATCGGCAGGCCCTCGTAGTCCACGAACCAGTCCACGACCTTGAGGCCGAGGTCGGCCGCGATGAGCGCGTTGTTGCCGATGGCCGGATGCGCGTCGAGCGGCAGGTGGCTGGAGTAGAGGGAGAGGCCGGTCTTCTTCAGCGCGGCCTGGCGGAGGGCGCGCACCTCGCGTTCGGGCGAGACCGGACGCCAGTACATGCCGTGGTGCACGATCAGGAAATCCACGCCGCGGCGGGCGGCCTCGGCGAAGACTTCAGCGCCCGCGTCGACGGCCGCGCCGACCTTGCGGACCGCTCGCGTGCCTTTGTGCTGGAGCCCGTTGCGCGAGCCTTCGAAGTCGGCGACGGACTTGCGGTTGGTGATGAGGTCGCAGAAGCGGGCGACCTGGCTCGCGGTCACGGTCTTCACAGTTTCTTGAAGCCGGCAGGGCGGGGGGCGGGGCGGGCGAGCGAGGCCGGCGTGAAAACCTCGGGCGGAATGCGCGCATCGAGGGCGGCCTCGGTGATCCGGAGCAGGTCGCAGTCGCGCGTGACTTCGTCTCGGACGCTGCAGGCCGCCAGCATCCATTGTTCGCCGACCTTGGAGAATTCATCGACCTGCATCGAGCGGGTCTTTTCGCCGCCGACGTCGAAGCAGGTCGCTTCGACCAGCACGCCGTAGACGCGGTCGATCGCGAAGGTCACCTTGGCCGGGGTTTGTCCGGCGAGGTTCGTCGCCGCATAGACGTTGGCCGGCCGTCGGCGCCGCTCGGTCGTGACGTATTCCGTGGCGGTCCAGTGGGTGAACGGCAGCTGCAGGTCGAAGGGTGAGAGCAGCAGGCCGGGAGCGAGCGGCGCGAGCGAGCCGAGGCCGTTCACTTCCTGGGCGGGCGCGCCGCGCAGCGAGACCCAGACCTTGTTTTCGGCCGGCGACTTCAAGGTCAGGAAGGCGAGGGCGGGGCGGCCGTCGGCGTCCGCGATTTCGCCCCGCAAGACCTGCCCGCCCGCGAGCGTTCCGGCCCAGAGCGTGCCCGTGACAGGGGGGGCGGCTTCGCCGACGCGAGGCTTGTGGGTCACCTCGAAACGCAGGCAGAGGTCGGAGCTCAGGCGAGCTCCGCGGAAGCCTTCAAGGAAGGCCGAAGCTTCCTCCGGCGGGAGCTTCCGGAACTCCGTCGACGGAAACCGTTGGGCCAGGCAGCCGCAGGCCAGGAGGCAACTTACCCAGCGAACCATCAGGCTGAGCAAGGAGCGTCTCACCGGGGCTTACTTGGCCGGAGCCGGGGACGGGGTGGCTTGCGGCTGGGCGGCCGGAGCGGCGGCGGCAGG
>SYID01000094.1 GCA_005798925.1 Verrucomicrobiota bacterium | reverse complement strand
GCGATCCACTCGTCGTCGTTCATGGCCATGGGCACCATCTGCGCGTCGTAGGTCTTGCCGCCGATCGGACCAGCCATGCCGTTGAGGAGCACGCGGACGATGCCGTCGCGATGGCCTCTGACGGTGGCGGCGTTGCCCAGCGGCGGGGCGATGGTCATGCCGGGCTTCGGACCGTCGACGGCCATGCCCTTGCCGTCATAACCGTGGCAGGCGAAACAGAGTTCGCGGTAGATGGCCTGCCCTTTGACGAGCAGCTTGTTCTCTTCGCCGGTGTACTCGCGGCCGCCGACCTGGTCGGTACCGGTGAGGACCATGGCGCCGAGCTCCTTCACTCCCCTGGAAGTCGTCGCCAGGAGGGTCTTCTGCTGGAACTTGGCATGGTCCGGCCAGGCTTTGACCTCGTTCGAGCCGAGGACCTTGGCCGTCATGATGGCCTGAAGGACGACGTTGGGGTCCTGGTCGGAGCCGAGCTTGGCGAAGTCTTCGATCAGGGATTTGTCACCGGCGCGGACGAGCGATTCGCCGGCGCGCAGGCCTTGGCGGCGGAGATCAGGATTCTTATCGGCGAGGAAAGCACGCACGGTCTTGGCGTCGAGCGCGCCAAGGCCTTCGAGCGTCCAGAGCGCATGGATGCGGCCAAGCGACTCCTTGCCGCCAAGCGCGAGCTCGGTGAGCGCGGGCACGACGGACTTGTCGCCCTTGAGGACGAGGAGCTTCTGCGCGGTGTCGCGCCACCAGCCGTTGGGGTGCGAAAGATGGGCGACCAGCTGCGCCGGGGTCTCTTCGAGCATGCGCGGCTGGGGGCCGGGCTTGAAGTCCTTGTGGACCAGGCGCCAGACGCGGCCGTAGCCGTAGATCTTGTCGAGGCCGTACTGCTGGACGACCTTGCGGAGGTAGCTGCCTTCCTTGACCCAGTTGCCCTCCTGGATGATGCCGCGGTACATGTCCACGAGGTAGAGGCAGCCGTCCGGGCCGTTCACCATGTTGACGATGCGGAAGTTGGGATCGCTGGAGCGGATGAACTCCGACTGGCCGTGCGGGTTGGTGATGCGGGTGATGCCGTCGTCGTTCGTGACCTTGGCGCGACGGACGAGCCGGCCGACGGGCTCGGAGATGAGGACGTCTCCGCGGAGATCAGCCGGCAGGCGATCGCCCCGGACGACTTCCTGGCCGCACGAGGCGGTGAAGTGGTTCAGGGTCTTGTCGAGACGCGTCCGACCGGCGCCGCCCTGGTGGTCGGCGAGGCCGATCTTGGGCCAGACCTGCATGAAGTCCTCGGGGAACTGCGTCTTGATGTCGTAGGCACCGTAGAGGATCGGGGTCTGGAAATGCCACAGGCCTTTCTCGCCGCCCGCGTTGGACCACCAGATCTTGCCTTGGTCATCCTGGGCGAGGCCCCACTGGCCGCCGCCGTTCGGGATGGTTTCCTTGAGCGGCTCCTTGGCGCCGTTCCAGCGCAGACGGTAGGCGTTATAGGTCTGGTAGAGCCAGTTATCCATCGTCCAGATCAGGCCGCTCTGCTGGTGCTCGAGGTTGCCGTTCTTGGGGCCGCCCACGAACCAGGGCTCCTTGGTGTCGGCGATGCCGTCGCCGTTGGTGTCGCGGTAGACGAAGATATCGAGCGTGTCGGTCTCGTTGATGAGCACGCGGTCGTCGAGCGGCAGCACCATGCGCGGCAGCACCATCTTGTCGCGGAAGAGGACGTGCTTGTCGAAGACGCCGTCGCCCTTGGTGCTCTCGTGGCGCGAGACGACGCCGATCGGGTCGTGCTCGTTCTTGCCGTCGATGTCCTGCATGTAGGTGCGGAGTTCGGCGATGTACATGCGGCCGTTGCCGTCGAAGGTCAGGTTGGCGGGCTCACGCAGGCCGTCACGTTCGCTGAGCACGAGCTCAAGACGATAGCCTTCGGGGAGCTCGATGGTCTTCAGTTCTTCCTCGGGCGACAGCGCCTTGACCGGCGGCTGCGGGGTGAAGTCGGGCTCGTACGCCTTCTCTTGGGCCGCGAAGGCAGCCACGATGGTAAGCGCAGACAGATAGACGGCGGAACGCATAGGGGTATGACTCCTAAATCTCTTTTATGTTCTCCCCTTTCAAGCCGTATCCCCCGCCCTGATTTAAAACGTCTTTACCCAGGCTTGGGCTGTCGTTTTCCTCATTCCCATGCGACCCCTGCTGCTGGCCCTGCTTACGGCCCTTTCCCTTGGCCTGTCCGCCGCCGGCAAACCGAATGTCGTCATCATCCTAGCCGATGACCTCGGCTACGGCGACCTCGGCTGCTACGGCCACCCGACCATCAAGACGCCGAACCTGGATCGCATGGCCGCCCAAGGCCTGCGCTTCACGCAGTTCTACTCCGCCGCCGAAGTCTGCACGCCCAGCCGCGCCGCGCTGCTGACCGGTCGCTACCCCGTCCGCTCCGGCATGGCCCACAGCCAATTCCGCGTCCTGCGTGCCGTCTCCACCGGCGGCCTGCCGGCTTCCGAAGTCACCCTCGCCGAAGCGCTCAGGTCGGCCGGCTACGCCACGGGTATCATCGGCAAGTGGCACCTCGGCGTCTGGGCCAATGACCGGCCGCAGCACCATCCGCTCGACCACGGCTTCGATTTCCATTTCGGCCTCATGCACTCGAACGACATGAACCCGACGCCGGGTAATCCGCCCAAGGCGAACTCCCTCGTCGCGCAGGATCCGGCCTGGTGGAATACCGCCCTTTACCGCGGCCGCGAACTCCTCGAACCCCGCACCGACCAGACTCAGCTGACGAAGCGTTACGCCGAAGAGGCCGCCCGGTTCATCGGGGCCAACAAGGATAAGCCGTTCTTCCTCTACCTGCCGCACACGTTCCCGCACACGCCGCTCTTCGCTTCGGATCGCTTCAAGGGCAAGAGCCCGCGCGGCATCTACGGCGACGTGCTCGCCGAGCTCGACTGGAACGTCGGCGAGGTCCTCAAGGCCCTCAAAGACAACGGCGTCGCCGATAACACGCTGGTCTTCTTCACGAGCGACAATGGTCCGTGGACGCTCATGGGCACGGAGACCGGCGGTAGCGCCGGCCTGCTCAAGGACGGCAAAGGCAGCACCTGGGAAGGCGGCATGCGCGTGCCCGGTATCGCCTGGTGGCCCGGCAAGATCAAGCCCGGCGTGACCGATAACGTCGCCACGATGCTCGACCTCTACCCGACCGCCGCGAAGCTCGCCGGCGCGAAGATCCCGACGGACCGCCCGATGGACGGCGCGGACCTCTCCCCTCTTCTCTTGGAGGAACGCGCCGTCGACCGAGGACTGTTCTGCTATTACCGCGGCGAGAAGCTCTACGCCGCCCGCCTCGGCGACTGGAAGATCCACTTCATCACGCAAGGCTCCTACGGCGACCCCAAGCCGCTCGAGCATGCCAAGCCGATCCTCTTCAACCTCGCCGTCGACCCGTCCGAAGCCCACGAGATCTCCGCCGACCATCCGGACGTCGTGGCCCGCCTGACGGCCGCCGTGGAGCAGCATCGCGCGACCCTGACCCCGGTCCGCAGCCAGCTGATCGACGTCGTCGCGAAGTAAGCGCCGGATCAGGCGCCCAAATCGACGCTGAACCGCCAACGGGGATCATCCCAATAATGCGGGCGGCCTTCCTGGAGGCGTAGCGGCGAGAAGGTGCGCACCGACAGCGTGCGTCCGTCGGGCTCGAACGTGAGCAGACGCAGCCAGCCGTCGCCGCCGTTGCCACGATGGTCGGAACCGCCGCCGAGGCCCTGGGCGTTGAAAAGCATCTGGTGCACGGCCTTGCCGGCGTCGTTGGCGTCCTGACGATACCCCACGTGGGCGCCCATCTCATGTCCGTTGAGCACCAATCGCAGGTTCGGCGTC
>SYID01000093.1 GCA_005798925.1 Verrucomicrobiota bacterium | reverse complement strand
TATTCGACGCGGATCGGCGTGAGGCCCTGCTTCAGGATGACGGGGACTTCCTTCATGCGCTTGCCGACGGGGCCGATGCCCTTGACCTCGGCGATGCGTTCGCCGCCGACGTAGAGCGCGCCGAAGTCGTCGCAATCGAAGACGAAGGTGTATTTGCCGTCGACCTTGGCCTCGAACTGCGCGGTCCAGACCATCGCGAAAGCGTCCTTCTGGCCGGACTGCGCAGGGTCGATCACGCCGGCGTTGAAGTCCTCCATCAGCGCGGGCTTCAGCCTCGAGAAATCAGGCAGGGCCTTCCACTCGCCCTTGTACATCGTGCCGACGAGGTTCTTGAGCGCGGTCTTGGCCGGCGGGAACGGATGGGCCTTGAGCAGCTCGTCGGCGGTCCACGACGTGGCGCGCTTGGCCGTCGCGGCGCGCACGGCCTTGACTTCGTCAGGCGTCACGGCGCCGGCGCCGCCCGCGAAGGCCTTGCGGACGTACGTGAGCACGGCGGCGATCTTCTCGTCGCTCAGCACGGCGCCCTGGGGCGGCATGTCGATGGCGTAGGTCTTGCCGGCGACTTCGACGGGGCCGCTGAGGCCGTTGAGGACGATCTTGATGGAACGCGCCGGCGCGCCCTTGGGCCATTCGCTGCCGACGAGCGGCGGCAGGCCGTTGAGCCCCTTGCCGTCGGGGCCGTGGCAGGCGCCGCAGAGGGTCGAATAGATCTGGGCGCCGTCTTCGGCGGCCGTCACGAAGACGGCGGAAGCCAGCAGGGCGAGGAGCGACGAGGTGCGCATAAGGGGCAGGCCTTCATCAAGTCCCATATTTCCGATGGCGCAAGTCGGATAGGAATCCCAGGTAGGGACAGCACCGCGTGCTGTCCTGGGTGCAAAAGTGCAAACCGGCCTGCGGCCTGTGCAAAGGTGCAAATGTGGATGCAGTTTCGGGTGGCGGGGCCTGCCTTGGGTAGGGATGCGATGACATCGCATCCGCCTGAATCAAGGTAAGGTCGGGACCGCGTCACGACATGGCTGTATTCACTCCAGGTGACTGGTGACGGCCACAGACGTCGGCGGCTCAGGTATCGGCGACTCGGCCATCAGCCGCGGGAACCTGGAGCCGGCCGCCGATGGCTGAAAGGCCGACTCCCGAATGGCCGTTACCCCGATGGCCGTCACCCGACACCCGGTCGTATTTGCCCCAACATCCCCTCCGATTCCCGGTTTGTTGAAACCTGCATCGGGTAGGGTTGAGCGGCCTCGCTCAACCGCGGCCGCCGAACGGTGACCGAAGGGTGGGGCGTGGCTACGCCGAGCCCTCCTGCCCCCCAGTGCACGATGAATCGTGCCCCTACCCTCATTCGCCCTGCGGCGAATCAATTACCCCCAGCATACCATCCGGTTTCCGGTTTTTTGAAACCTGCATCGGGTAGGGTTGAGCGGCCTCGCTCAACCGCGGCTGACCGAGCCGGTCAGCCCTACCTTAAGACCACCCAACAAAAAGGCCGCCCATCAGGCGGCCTTTTTCAGCGCTCAGCGCGCGCGATACAGGCCCTGGTGATCGTAAAGCCACCAGGCGTCGAACGGATTGGCCAGGGGCGGGAGTTCGAAATACGGGCGGCCTTTGTCGTCGACGCGCGAGACCACGCCGGAGATCTCGGTGCGGGTCGGCGGCGGCGGGAGCGGCGTCGGCGTCGCGACCGGGGCGACGGGGACGGGCAGCAGATCGAGCACGGCGGTCTCTTCGATGCGTTCGACGACGTGATCGACCCACTTGAGTTCCTTGGCCTTGTCGCCGAAAGCCTGCCAGTCGCCGGTGGAATCGTTGGCATACATCTGCTTCACGAATTCCTCGAGCGAGATCCCCATCTTCTTGGCCACGGGCGTGGCAAGGCGGTCGAACCACTGGTTGGTGAAGTCGATCTGCTCCTTGAGGACGGTCATGTTGCCGCGGACGACGTTCGAGGCCTGGTGATGGAGCAGGATGGTGTTCGGATAGCAGTACGAGCGCTCGGCGAGCGTGCAGATGACGGCGGTCATCGAGGCGGCGAAGCCCTTCACGACGACGTGTACCGGCGCCTTGGAGGCGGCCATGGCCTTCTGGATCTGGTAGCCGGCCGCGACGGAGCCGCCCGGGGAGTTGTCCACGACGATGAAGATCGGGAACTCGGACGACTGGTTGTTATAGAAGGCGATGCGCGTGCAGACGTAGTCGGCGAGCTGCTCGGTCACGGCGCCGTTGAAGGCGATGCGGCGGTCGCTGAGGTAGAGCACGCCGTCGACGAGCGGATCCTTGAGGTACTTCGGCCTGGCTTTGCTGGCGATCTTGCGGGCCTCGTCCTCCTTCTGGAAGCGCTGGATCTCGTTGGAGAGGCGGGCGACGGTGTTGGCGGCCTCGAGCTGGAGCTGCTTGGCCTCGGCTTCGAGCTCGCGGATCTTGTTGGAACGCTCGGCGAGCCGCGCCGTGGCGCGCGCGGATTCCAGCGCGGCCTGGCGCTCGAGGCGGGCGCGCTCGTCTTCGAGGGCGGCGGCTTCGGCGGAGGCCTTGGCGAGGCGGAGCGAGCGCTCGGCGGTCAGGCGGGCGACTTCGGCCTGGAGCGGCGCGAGCTCTTCGGCGCGCTTGGCTTCGGCGAGGGCGAGCTCGGCGTCGATGCGGGCCTTCTGGGCGCGCATGCTTTCGGCCTCCTTCATCGCGGCCTTCTGCTGCGGGGTGAGCTCGTCGCGCGGCGCGGCGACCGGCGCGCCCGGAGTGGCCGACGTGGCCGAAGCGGGAGCCGGGGCGGCCTGCTGGGCGAGGGCGCTCGCGGCCGCGAAAACGGCGAGCGCGAGGGCGCGGAGGGAAGTGCGGAGATGCATGGGTGTGTTTATGTTTAAATCAGCGGAGGACGAATTCGACGGTGGGGTCGTACATCCACCAGATGTCGCAGGGGCCGAGCGGCGGCAGGGCCTGGCGGGCGCGGCCGTCCTGCGTCTTGCCGGCGTTGAAGCCGTCGGGGTTGACTTCAAGGACGACGGGCGGGACGGCGCTGGTGACGGTGAGCGAGTCCTCGGCCATGCGCTCCACGACGTCGGTCACCCACCTGCGGCGGCCGGCCTCGTCGCCGAGGATCTTCCAGTCGCCGGTCGAGGCGCCCTTGTACATCTGGGCGACGAAGTCGTCGACGGTCGTGCCGATGCGCGCGGCGACCTTCACGAAGATGCGCTCGCACCAGACCTTCGACCACTTGAGCTGTTCCTTGAGCTGGGTGACGTTGCCGCTCAGGCCGACGGAAGCCTGGTGGTGCAGGACGATCGTGTTCGGGTAGACGAAGGAGCGCTTGGCGAGGGTGGTGACGATGGCGGCCATCGAGGCGGCGTAACCCTTCACGACGACGTAGACCGGGGCCTTCGAGGCCTCCATGGCCTGGAGCATCATGTAGCCCGACATGACCGAACCGCCCGGCGAGCGGTCGATGACGATGAAGATCGGGGCTTCCTCGTCGAGGGCGTTGTAGAAGGCGATGCGTCCGCAGACGAACTGGGCGAGCTTGTCGTCGACGCGTCCGTTGAACGGGATGCGCCGGTCGGAGATGTGCAGCACGCCGTCGATGAGCGGGTCCTTCGGGTAGGCGATCTTGGCGCCGCTGGCGATCTCGGCCGCCTTCTTCTCGAGCCGGGCGATCTGGGCGACGGAGGAGACCTTGGCGTATTCGACGGAGACCTCGGCGGCGGCGAGACGGCCTTGGACTTCGAGTTCGGCGCGGGCGCGGTCCTTGTCGGCCGAGGCGACGGCGGCCTGGGCGGCGGCGAGGGCGGCTTCGAGCTTGAGCTTCGACTGTTCGGCCTCGATCGGCGCGGCGGCGGCCTCGGCGCGGGCGGCGCGCAGGGCGGCCTCGGCTTCGAGCTTACGCAGTTCGAGGGTCTGGTTGAGCGCGGCGAGCTTGCGCTGCGCGGCGGCCAGCTCCAGGCGGGCCCGGATGACGTCCGTCTCGATCTCGGCCTTGATGACTTCGGGGGTCTTCCTGGCCGGGCCGGACTGCGCCATGAGGGACGCGGCGAGGAAGAGGAAGACGTAAGCCAGGCGCGACATGGGGGTATGGACTGTTTTGACAGATAAATGGTTCCCTTGAAGTCCATATTTGGCAAATCTGACCGCATGGAAGTCGACGCCCCCATCACCCTGCTCAACCGCCACACCGGCCGCATGGAGACCGAACAGGTCTACGGCGAAAAGTGGCTGCGACGCATCTACGGCAACCCCCTCGGCCAGCTGACCCTCCATACCGTCGTCAAACGCGCCCTTTTCTCCAAGCTCTACGGCTGGGCCATGGATCGTCCGAGCAGCGCCCGCCGCGTCGAGCCCTTCGTGAAGGCCTTCGGCCTCGACCCTAGCGAGTTCGCCGACCCCGACCTGAAGTCCTACCGGACGTTCAACGACTTCTTCTACCGCAAGCTCAAGGCCTCGGCCCGCCCGCTGGACCCGCGTCCCGAGATGGCCGTGCTGCCGGCCGACGGACGTCACCTGGGCTTCCCCGACGCTTCGCGCGTGAACGGTATCTTCGCCAAGGGCCAGACCTTCGATATCCCCGCGCTCGTCGCGGACCGCGTGCTCGGCGAACGCTACGCGCGCGGCACCGTCGTCTGCTCGCGCCTCTGCCCCGTCGAC
>SYID01000092.1 GCA_005798925.1 Verrucomicrobiota bacterium | reverse complement strand
TCGGTGACCGACGTCGCCGTGCTCGTCGTGGCGGCGGACGACGGCTTCATGCCGCAGACCGAGGAAGCCCTCAAGTTCGCGCAGAAGCACGCCAGCGCCATCGTGGCCGCGATCAACAAGGTCGACGCCAAGGGCGCCAACATCGACCGGGTGAAGCAGCAAATGCAGCAGCGCAACCTCACCCCGGAAGACTGGGGCGGCGAGACCATCACCAGCCCCGTGTCGGCGCTCAAGGGCACCGGCATGACCGAGCTGCTCGAATCCATCCTCCTTCAGGCCGAGGTCCTCGACCTCAAGGCCAACGCGAAGTGCCCCGCCCAAGGCGTCGTCATCGAATCCCAGATGGAGACCGGCCGCGGCCCCACCGCCACCGTCATCGTCCAGAAAGGCACCCTCAAGCCCGGCGATTCGTTCGTCTGCGGCGAGACCTGGTGCAAGGTGCGCGCGCTCATGGACGAACGCGGCAACCGCATGACCGCCGCCGCCCCCGGCGCCCCGGCGCTCGTGCTCGGCTGGGACGCCGTGCCGGCCCCCGGCGCCAAGTTCAAGACCGTCAAGAACGACCGCGAGGCCCGCGAGATCGCCGAAGAGGCCGCCCTCGCCGCCCGCAAGGCCGCCGAGGCCCAGCAACAGGCCCCGAACACCGGCGCCCGCCCCGGCATGTCGGACCTCGAACGCCTCATGGCCGCCTTGGCCCAGGACAAGGAGAAGATCCTCCGCGTCCTGCTCAAGGCCGACGTCAACGGCACGCTCGAAGCCCTCGAAGGCTGCCTCCGCGACATCAAGTCGGCGAAGGTCCGCCTCGAAGTCGTCGGCGGCTCCGTCGGCCCCGTGACCCAAGGCGACGTCGCCCTGGCCGAGGCCTCCAAGGCCCTCATCGTCGCCTTCGACACCAAGCTCGAGAACGGCGTCCAGCCGCAGCTCAAGCGCACCGGCGTCCGCCTGATCACCCATGACATCATCTACGAGCTGATCACGCTCGTGAAGGACGCCATGGCCGAACTCCTCGACCCCGAGGTCCGCGAGAACAAGCTCGGCGCCGCCGAGGTGCGCGCGGTCTTCCCGCTCGGCAAGGAGCACAAGGTCGCCGGCTGCATGGTCACCGAAGGCCTCATCCGGCGCGCCGCCAAGGCCCGCGTGGTGCGAGCCGGCAAGGTCGTCCACCACGGTCCGGTCGAGACGCTGCGCCGCTTCAAGGACGACGCCTCCGAAGTCAAGGCGGGCTTCGAGTGCGGCATCAAGCTCGGCGGCTACGACGAGTACCAGCCCGGCGACGTCATCGAAGCCGTCGAGATGGTGCAGACCCGCCCGTCGCTCTGACCCATGTCGCAACGCCAGCTCCGCGTCGCCGAACTGATCCAGCGCGAGGTCTCCTCCGCCCTGCGGCAGTCCTGGCCGACCGAAGCGGCGCTGATCACCATCACCGTGGCGAGCGTCTCCCCTGACCTCCGCCAGTGCCGCGTCGGCTACGCCGTCTCGGGCGACGACGCCGAACGCAAGAAGGCCCGCGCTTTCCTCAAGCGCGTGCGCTCGGAGCTGCGTTCCACGGTCGGCGGCATCCTCCAGATGAAGCACACCCCGGACATCCTCTTCGCCGAGGACGACATCACCGGCGGCGTGGCGCGCGTGCAGGCCCTGCTGGACGAGATGGCCCGCAAGGACCGGGCCGTCGGCCCGCCGAAGGAAGACTAGGCCGGCGGGGCGACTTCGGGGAAATCCTTCAAGGCCTCGCGGACCACCGCGGCCCGGCGGCGGTCCCGTCCGTCGCTGTCGAGCTCCTGGCCGGCGCGCGCCTGGACATGGGCCGGCTGGCCCTCGATCATGAGGCGGTCGACGAGGTGGCGGCGCTCTTCCGGCAGGCAGCCCAGGTCGCAGGCGAGCCGGAGGTGCGAGAGCATGTTCATGGCCTCCGAGCTCGTCAGCAGGCGGGCGGAACGCAGCACCCCGAGCGAACGGGCGAGCCGGTCGACGAACTTCTCGCCTTCCTCCTCGGCCAGCTTGCGGCGGGCGTTCCACTCCTGCTCGACCACGTGCTTGATCCAACCGCCGAGGTGCCTGAGGATCGCGTCTTCGGAGAGCCCGAGCGTCTGCTGGTTCGAGATCTGGAAGACGTTGCCCGCCGCCTCCGTGCCCTCCCCCAGCCAGCCGCGCACGGCGAGCCCGTCCTGGTTCAGGGCGCGCGTGACCTTGTCCATGTGACCCGCGAGGCAGAGCCCCGGCAGGTGCACCATCGCGGAGGCGCGCAGGCCCGTGCCGACGTTGGTCGGGCAGGCGGTGAGGTACCCGAGGCGGTCGGAAAACGCCAGCGGCAAGGCGGCGCCGAGGGCGTCGTCGAGCTGCTCGGCGATATGCCAGGTGCCCCGCAGGTGCCAGCCGGCCTTGACCACCTGGAGCCGCAGGTGATCCTCTTCGTTGACCATCACGGAGCACGTCTGGTCGCGGCTGATGACCGCCGCGCCCAGCTTGCCGCCCGCGAGCTCCTTGGAGACGAGGTGACGCTCGACGAGCACGGCACGGTCGCGGTCGCCCAGCTCGGCCATGCGGAAGACGTGACCGCGCCGGAACTTCGGCAACGCCTCGAGCGCCGTGACGCAGCGGTCGGCGATCTCCTTGCGCTGGGGGACCTTGGCCCAGCCGGGGAACGGCAGGCCGGCGAGGTTGCGGGCCAGCCGGATGCGCGTGCTGAGCACGATCGCCTGCTGGGCGCCCAGCAGATGCGTCAGTTCGCTCTCGGCGGCGAGGATGTCTTCGACGGACATGGTCAGGAGGGGGCGAGCTGGCGCTCGAGGGCGGCGACCTCGTCGCGGAGGCGGGCGGCGGCTTCGTAATCTTCGGCGGCGACGGCCTTGGCCATCTCCGCGCGGGCGTCCTCGAGTCGGCGGCGGAGCCGGGCGAGAGGGATGACGCCGGCCGGGGCCCGGCCGACATGGGCGGTCTCGTGCTGGACCTTGAGGAGCAGGCCGCCCAGGGCTTCGCCGAAAGTCTCCCAGCAGGCCGGGCAGCCGAGCCGGCCGCGCTTGCGGAAATCCAAGTCGGTGAAGCCGCAGTGCGGGCAGGTGAGCGCGGGGGCGGGCGTGGCGGCCGCCAAGGCGTCGGCCAGCTGGAAGACCGCCGGATCGGTGGCGCCCCCCTTCTGGGCGCAGGACTCGCAAAGGTGCACCTTGGTGACCTTGCCGTGGACGACCTGCGAAAGGTGGACCGTGGCGGTCTCCTCGCACAACGAGCATCGTATGGGCTTCGCCATCGGCCTCGACTCAACGACAAGCGTGCGGATTGGCAAGGGCAAGCGGGGGCGGGGTTTGACTTCGCGCCCGGCGGACGCTTGATGAATGTCCGTCCGATGTCCTCCCAGCCACGCATCGTCATCACCGGCCTCGGCCTCACGGCCCCCAACGGCAACTCGCTGACCGAGTTCCGGGCCAACCTGCTGGCCGGCAAGGCCCGCATCGCCGTGATCGACGTCCGGCACATGGGCCCCCAGCCGGCCGGAGTCTGCGATTTCGACGCCACGAAATGGCAGAAACGAAAGGAAATCCGCAACGGCACGCGGGTCGGCTCGATCTCCATCTACTGCGCCCGCGAGGCCCTCGCCGACGCCGGACTCGACTGGGACAAGGTCGACAAGTCCCGGGTGGGCGTGTACCTCGGCATCACCGAGCACGGCAACGTCGAGACGGAGAACGAGATCCACAACATCTCCCAGTTCGGCAACGACACCAAGTACTGGACGCACCATCACAACCCCCGCACGGTGGCCAACAATCCGGCCGGCGAGGTGACGATGAACATGGGGATCACCGGCCCGCACTACACGATCGGCGCCGCCTGCGCCGCCGGCAACGCCGGCCTGATCCAGGCGGCCCAGATGCTCCAGCTGGGCGAAGTCGACGTCGCCTTCGCCGGGGGCGTCTCCGAGTCCATCCACACCTTCGGCATCTTCGCGGGCTTCAAGAACCAAGGCGCGCTCGGCGCGCATGCGGATCCGACGAAGGCCTCCCGGCCCTTCGACAAGAACCGCAACGGCATCGTCATCTCCGAAGGAGGGGCCATCTACGTCCTCGAGCGGCTGGACGACGCCCTCGCCCGCGGCGCGCGCATCATCGCCGAGATCGCCGGCTGGTGCATCAACTCGGACGCCACCGACGCCGTCCTGCCCAATCCCGAACGCCAGACCGAATGCGTCCGGATGGCCCTCCGCCGGGCCGGCATGAGCCCGCAGGACATCGACATCGTCTCCACCCACGCGACCGCCACGGCCTTGGGTGATGTCCAGGAATGCACGGCCTTGCGCGCGGTCTTCGCCGACTGCCCGGGAACCCGGATCAACAACACCAAGAGCTTCATCGGACACTGCATGGGCGCCGCCGGCGCCTTGGAACTGGCCGGCAACCTGCCTTCGTTCGCGGACGGCTGGGTCCACCCGACCATCAACATCGACGAACTCGACCCCGAATGCGCCCTGCCGGGCCTGGTGATCAACCACCCCGTGAAGGCCGCCAAGGTGGAAACCATCCTGAACAACTCCTTCGGCATGCTGGGCATCAATTCCGCCCTCATCGTCAAGAAATATGGGGTTGCCTGACGGTAAACCCCCGTTTCATACATTCTCCTGCCAACATGACCAAGGAAGACATCAAACAGGTGGTGCTCGACATCATCGCCGACATCGCCCCCGACGAGGATCTGGCCGCGGTCAAGCCAGAGGTGAGGTTGCGCGACCAGCTCTCCCTCGACTCGATGGACTTCCTGGACATCGTCATGGAACTCCGCAAGAAACACGGCATCGAGGTGCCCGAAGCGGACTACGTGCAGCTGGCCTCCCTCGATTCCTGCGCGGAATACCTTCATCCGAAGTTCGCCGCCAAAGGCAAATAATCCGCCTGGGGCTGGTTTTCCGGGCATTCCGCCCGACCGGGAGGGGGCCGGCAGTTTTCTGGATTTGCGGTACGTTGATTGTCTCCGCAAAGTCTTGCCGTGCGATTCGCCCGTTTCTTTCTCTCCGCCCTGGCCCTGACCGTCGCCCGAGAGGCCCCCGCCGACACGGTCCACCTCCGCCGTTCCGGCAACGCGACCGTGATCCCGTTCGAATACATCACGCAGGACGAGACCACCATCGTCGTGAAGCGTCAGGACAACGACACGGTGCTCACCTACAAATGGGAGGACCTGGACCAAGACTGGATCCGGAAGAACAACCCCAAGGTCTGGTCGGAGAGGCAGCTGCTGCTCGCCGCCCCTAAGTCCGACGGCAAGACGCCCGGCATCGCCCCGGACGCAGACCCCTTCGCCCAGCAGGCGGCGGCCACCGATATCAGGTCGCTCACCAAGAACCTGCTCGTCTCGCTCCAGGACGGCATGAAAGGCATGTCCCTCTCCGCGAACCGCGTCGACGTGGTGTGCGCCGAATTCCAGATGGACGAAGGCCAGTTCTGGCTGGGCTTCGACGACCTGAAGCGGGCAAGCCTGCTCGAAGCAAGGCCGGAAAGCACCCAGCGGACCGGAACCTCCCCGGAGGAGCCGCGGGACGTCGATTCGAAGACCAAGACAAAAAACAAGCCCGGCTCCAAGGCCAAGGTGCGCTCGGCGGAAAGCATGGCGGCCGAAGCCGCGGCTCGGAAGGATTTCGAAACCGGGTCGCGGCCCTACAACACGCTGGGCTACCTGCGCATGCTCGCCGAAGGCGGCACGAAGGCGAAACCAGCCTGGATGATGCTGCGCCGCTCGGCCACCGATCGCGAGACGATGCGGACGACCCTGCTCAAGCACGCCAAGCAGGCCGGCGAACTTTCGGAAAAGCCCGAAGGGAAGGCCTCCCGGACGGAACTGCTGGTGCTCAAGAAGGCCTTGGAGAACTGCGCGGAGTCGGTCGGGCGGATCACGCGGGAAACCATCGCCGTCGAAGGCCGCCTGCAGTCCGACTGCCGCGCGGTGCTCACCCTCGCCCTGCGCTGAAGTTCCGGCCGGAGCGCAAAGAGACCGGCCGCCTCCCCTGAGGAAGACGGCCGGTTGGGAATGGTGGAGCCTATCGGGCTTGAACCGACGACCTCTTGCATGCCATGCAAGCGCTCGACCCACTGAGCTAAGGCCCCGTGAAATGGGATGGTTAACAAAGGTGACCGGGAGGGCACGGTCAACGCTTTTTTCCCGCTCTTCCGAGTCTCTGGTTGCCAATGGGCGGCGGCTCCTTTGCCTTCCCCTCGTGGAAGAGTCCGAAAACCTGCCAGAACCAGCCGAACCGGGCTCCGCAACCCGCGCCCACGACGAGAAAGGTCGCGCCTCCGGCGGCATCCGCATCGAGAAGGATTACATCGAGACCCTCCCCGTAGGCGAATGGACCGGACCGATCGAGCTCATCGAATCGGAAAAAGACGCCGAGAAGGCCATCACCGCTCTCGCGCGCGACCGCGTCCTGGGCTTCGACACCGAGACCAAGCCGTCCCACACCCGGGGCGAATACAACCTGCCGTCGATCCTGCAGCTAGCCGGCGAGCACCACATCTTCGTTTTCCGGCTGGACCACTGCGGCGGCATCCCCCTGGCCTTCCCGGTGCTCTGCAACGACCGCCAGGCCAAGGTCGGCGTCGCCGTGCGCGACGACGTCAAGAACCTGCGCGCGCGCGCGCCGTTCGACGACCGCGGCTTCATCGATATCGCCGACCATACCAAGAAGACCGGCCTCGTGAACACCGGCCTGCAGGCGCTGGCCGCCCATTTCCTCGGGCTGCAGATGAAGAAGTCCAAGAAGGTCCAGACTTCCAACTGGGCCAAGCCGCTCGACGAACGGCAGATCCAATACGCCGCCAACGACGCTTGGTTCAGCCGCGAGCTGTACCTGAAGCTCGAGAAGGACGGCCTGATCCCGCGGTTCGAATGACCCCGGAAGCCGCCCGCGCCGCCCAAGCCCTGGCCCTGGGCGCGACCCGCCGGCACATCTTCCTCTGCGTGAAGTCCGCGCAGCAGGCATGCTGTGGAGGCGAACTGGCGGCCAGGTCCTGGGAGCACCTCAAGGCCAGGCTGAAGCAGCTCGGGCTGGCGGAACGAGGCGGCATCCAGCGCACGAAAGCCGACTGCCTGCGCATCTGCGTGGACGGCCCGGTGGCCGTAGTGTACCCGGAAGGGGTATGGTACGGACGATGCACGCCGGAGAACCTCGACCGCGTCATCACCGAGCACCTGGTCGGCGGGCAGGTCGTGGGGGATCTGGTGATCGCCGGGCCTACTTCGGCCTAGCCTCTTTCCTCTTCGGGATATCGAGCTTCTGGGCCAGCGCACGCAGCTTGGCATGAAGTTCCGCGTACGGCACGTCCTGGACGGCCGAGCCGTCCTTGGCCGCCATCGCCGCCGCGACGCCCGCTGATTCGCCGAGGATCATCCAGACGGGCTCCATCCGGATCGAGGTCATGGCGATGTGGCTCGCGGAGACGCAGACCGGGACGAGCAGGTTCGCGCATTGCGCCTTCTTGGGCACGATCGAGCGATAAGGGATCCGGTAGATGCCTCGGTGCTCTTCCTCGAGGTAGAGCATGGAGTAATAACCGCCCATCAGGGCGACCCTCCCGTCGAGCGCGACGGTGGCGTAAGGCCATTCGTCGACGCCATACGAGGCCAGGCCGACGGAATCGGCGGGGCTGGTCCGTCCCTCCAGGTCCTTCTGGGTGACGACGTAATCCGAGACCATGCGCCGGGCCTCGCGGACATAGAGCTGATGCGGATAACCCTTGGTGTCGTCGAAGGCGCCCTTCTCCAGCCCGACGCTGAGGGCGAGCTCTTTCTGCTTCGCGGGCACGCTGGGATCGGTGCGCAGGAAATGGGTCATGCCCCGGACGAAATCCTGCTGCTGCTTCCAGATCCGCGCGCGCGTCGCGTAATCACCGTCCGCATAGCCGGCGTTGTGGCCGTAGTTCGTCGGGGCGAACAACGCGCGGGCCAGATTGCCGGCGCCGCCGGAGTAGACCCGCCCGCCGCTCGTCTCCCAGCCGTCGACCTTGCCCCGCATCACGCGGCCGGAAAGGATGTCCACGCCCTGCCGGAAGGCCCGGCGATAGAGCTCGAACTGCCGCGGGTCGTAGTCCGCCGGCGGCTCGATGGGCAGGCTTTCTCCTTTGAAGACGAAGCGCCAGCGGAAGCCGTAGCCCATCGTGAGCTTGTCCGCCTCCCCGACCGGCGCGACCGGCGTCGCTTGCAGGCCGGGCAACAGACCGCTCCGCGGATCGCCGGCTTCGACGTAGGGGTCGATCGCATAGACCGACATCGGCGGCTGCGCTCCGGCCAGGCTCTCGCCGTAAGTCGACCTCGCCTCACGGCCGAAGGCGTAGGCAACGCCGGCGCGGGCCATGAGGTCGCCTTCATACGAGCAGTCGAGGAAGACCTTGGCCTTGATGACGCGCGCCATGGCCTTGGTCGGCTTCTCCGGCGGGCAGCCATATTCGTCGTAAGGGGCGAAATCCAGGTCGACCTGGCGGATGCGTCCGGCGGCCTTCAGGGCCGCGCTGACCCGATGCTCGAAGAGCACCGTGACGCCGGCGGACCTCAGCATCTCCGCGAAGGCCGTCCGATATCCGGCGTCCTTGAAGTCCTTCTTCAAGATCGGCCGCGTCGAGCCGCTCACGGCCTCTTCCCGGCCCCAGTCGACGTGCATCAGGCCGCCCCCGGTCATGCCGCCCAGCCAACGGCTCGGTTCGACCACGAGGACCTGGGCGCCTTCCTTGGCGGCGGCGCAGGCCGCCATGACCCCGCTGGCGGTGCCGCCATAGACGCAGACATCAAAGGAGTCGGCGGCACGCAGGGTCGCCAGGCAGAGAAAGAGAACGGCGAGAAGGCGCGACATGGGGGCATCCCTTTGCTAGTCCGCGCCCGCCCGATGTCAAAGCGGGCTTACTCCAGGGCCTTCGCGACGGCCTTCGCGAGCTCTTCGGAGTCAGGCTCGACGTCGGAACCGAAACGCGCGATCAGCCTGCCGTCGGCGCCGATGAGGAACTTGTTGAAGTTCCAACCCACGGGCCCGGGATGGCCGGCGTCCTTGCCGGTGAGCTTCGCGAACAGCGGGTGCGCGTCACCCCCCTTGATGGCGACCTTGGCGAACATCGGGAACGTGACCTTGAAGTTCGTCTTGCAGAACTTCTTGATCTCTTTCTCCGACGCGGGCTCCTGTCCGCCGAAATCGTTGCAAGGGAAGGCGGCGACCACGAGGCCCTTGGATCTGTATTGTTCGTACAAGGACTGGAGGCCGGCATACTGACGCGTGTAACCACACTGGCTGGCGACATTGACGACGAGCCAGGCTTTGCCGCCCTTTGTCGCGCCAAGCGTCGTCGGCTTGCCGTCGATGTCCTTGACCGGGATACCGAGCAGGCCGGGGGCTTCTTCCGCCGAGGCGAAGACGGCGAACAGGAGCAGGGCGCAGGCTATGTGATTCATAGCCCTATTGATATGAGGAAAACGAGGGGGCGCAAGCATGTCGAAAAACCAAATCCCCTTGAAGGCGCCTGTGCGGAAATATCATCAATGTCGCTATGAAACGCAACCTCCTCCCCCTCGCCCTCCTGGTCGCCGCGCTCAGCGTCGGCTGCGCGTCGCAACCCGTCGTGCAGAGCCGCGGCAACCTGCAAGAGTTCGCCCGGCAAGGCGCGACCTATCACCTGGACGCCCGTCGTTCCGGGCTCGATGAAAACGAGCTCCGCGGGCTCCGCGAACGCCTGCGGAAGGCCGGCCTGAGCCCCGCTTCGGCGGAAACCGCAAAGCTGCTCGTCACGCTGTCGAGCGAGCTTCAATCCATGACCGAGCGCCGCCACACGGGCGGCAAGAACGGCGTCGCCTACGACCACCGGACCGATGAACGACGCCTCACGCTCACCGTGTCCGAGAACCGCCCCGGAGCCGGACAGGTCCTGACGGAGCGCCGCCATACGGGCGGCAAGAACGGCGTCGCCTACGACCACCGGATCGGCGGGCGCGGACTCATCATGGAAGTCAGCTCGTCGGACTCGGGTTCGACCGCGCCGGCGAGGCTGCTCAGCGCGGCCCTCGCCGCGCTCGGCGACTGAATCCGGACGGGTCTGCGCTCACGGCGGAGCCGGCCTTGGCCGGACTCCGCTTTTTTCGCTCCAGATAGACGCCCGCCTTTCAAGCCGGGCGCCCGACGCGCGGACGTCCTTCGGCCGCGGGCTTATACCACTCTTCCTGGTCTTCCTCGATCGACACCTGGCCTCCCGTTTTCTCGTGGTTCAGCCGCCAGCCATGGAGCGACTCGAAAGCGGCATGGTCGATATAGTCCACGGCGAGGTCGATGTCCACCTTGCCGCCGGCGGGCAGCGCGGAAAGTTCCGCGTTGAGCTTGGGAACGCAAGCGAAGGTGAGCGTGCCGCGGATGACCACCTTGCTGACGCCGTCCTCCAGGCGCTTCTCGATCCGGACCGACGAGAGCCGCCGGATGGCGTAGAAGACCGAGACCGCGATGCCGATGCCCACGCCGGCGAGCAGGTTGACGCAGGTGACGCCGAGCACGGTCGCCCAGTAGATCCGGACCTCCCGGTGGACCGTGAGCTCGCGGATGTGGTGGAAATTGACGAGGTTGACGCCGACGTGCACCAGGAGGCCCGCAAGGACGGCGAGCGGGATGCTTTCGATCAGCGACCCGAGGAACAGCACGCAGAGGAGGATCCACACGCCGTGGAGGATCGCCGACCAACGGGAGGCGCCGCCGGCGTTGATGTTGGCCGAAGACCGGACGATGACGCCGGTGATGGGAAGCCCGCCGAGCAGGCCGGAGACGAGGTTGCCGGCGCCTTGGGCCGAGAGTTCCTTGTCCAGGTTGGAACGCTCGCCGCTGTGCAGCTTGTCGGTGGCCACGGCGCAGAGAAGCGATTCCACGCTGGCGATGATGGCGAGCGTGAGCACGGCGAGGATGAACACGCCCCACTCCGCCGGCGGCTGCAGCTGGGTGAAGGCGAGCTGCTCAGGGAGGTCGACCCGCTTGACGTCCATCTTCGCCACCAAGGAGATGACGGTGCCG
>SYID01000091.1 GCA_005798925.1 Verrucomicrobiota bacterium | reverse complement strand
TCGCGCGGCTTGAGGTTATCGGCGACGGCCTTCCACAGGGCGGGTCTCATGCCGCCCAATCTTGTGGAAGTCGGGCCGGAGGCAAGCGGACGGCACGTCATACGCCGTCGAGTTATTGACAGGGAACAAAAAGGGCGTGCCAGCCGGCACGCCCTTAAGGAGGAAGCGGCTGGCCGGCTTACTTCTTTTTCTTCGCCGGCTCGGCCTTGGAGGGCGCGCCGAACGGGTGCTCCTTGAGGATTTCGTCGACCGAGTACATGTTGTTGTTCTTACCCTTGATCGCCTCGCGGACCTTCTTGACTTGGGCCGGTTTGACGACCGGCAGGTTGTTCCCGAAGGACTGGCGGACGTAGGTGATCACCGCGGCGACTTCCTCGTCCTTGAGGAGCTGGCCGAGGCCGGTCATCACGGGCTGACCGGTGGTCATGTCACCGTAGGTCTTGCCGTCGATGGTCTGCGGACCATAGAGGCCGTTGAGGACGATTTTGATGACTCGGTCAGGGTCGCCGCGAAGCCACTCATTGATGGGATACCCGGACTGGGCGATGGGCGGGTAGGCGCCGCGGATGGGCTTGCCGGGTTCTTTGGGCATGTCGGCTCCGCGTCCGTCGGCTTGGTGGCAGGTCGCGCAGTGGGCTTCGCGGAAGTAGACTTCCTTGCCGAGGTCGTAGAGCTTCTTGTCTTCCTTGGAGAGCTTCTTGTCGGTCGGACCGTAGGATTCCTCCTTAGGGTCGCCGAATTCCTTGAGTTTGATCTTACCCTTACCTTCGGGGAGTGACTCGAGCTGCTTCATCGTCTGACGGAGGCAGTACGCGAGGGTCGCGTCCTTGGTGCCCTTCAGCGTCGCGGCGGCGGCGATGGCGCGCTCGGTGTCCTGGCCGCGGAAGAAGCTCAGGCCACGGACGCCTTCGAGCTGGACGCGCGGGTGGGCGTCCTTGACGGCATCCTCCATGATCGCGAGGGCGTTCGGCAGGCGGTCGCGCTGGTAGATGGCGACGCGCACGGCCTGGGCGCGGGCGCGGGGCTCGGGGGATTTCAGCAGCAGGCCGAGAAGCTCCGCGTTCACGACGTTGTGCCACTGGTGGACCCAGAGGGCTTCGAGCAGGTGGTGGGCGTCCTCGACCTTGTTCGGGTCGAACCGCTTGGCCCACTTCTGGACGGCGGCGATGACCTTCGCGGTGTCGTGCTTGTGCAGCTCGATCTTGGCGCGCTGGCGGACGTTGTCCTCGTGCTCGGTGAGGAGCGCGACGAGGTTCTCCACGGACTCGCCGTCGATCTTCTTCGGCGTGAGGAGCGGGCGGCTCGGGTAGGTCAGGCGGTAGAGGCGGCCGTGCTGGTGGTCGCGGTTGGGGTCGCGCAGGTGGTGCTGGAGGTGGCCGATGAGCATCTGCGACCAGTCCATGACATAGAGCGAGCCGTCGGGGGCGACGGCGACGCCGGAGGGACGGAAGTTGCCGGCCTTCTCCTTGTCGGTCTCGAGCAGGTTCGGCAGGAGGGTCTCACCCTTGAGGCCGGCGCCGGCCTCGGTGATCTTCGCGCGGAAGATGCCCTGGACGGTGATCACATTGGTGTTCAGGAACACGCCCTGCCAGTCGTCGGGGAAGTGGCGGCTGCTGAGGATCGCGGTGCCCGGGCAGGGGCGCGATGGGCGGTCCCAGAACTGCGGGTACCTGGGATGGGCGCCGTTATCCAGGTGGCCGGAGAAGCCCGGGCCGAAGTAGTTGGCGTTGCCGGTGGCGTCGGTGATGATGTCGTTGCCCCAGTAATCGAAGACGCGGCCGTGCGGGTTGGCGAAGCCGTAGGGTACGTGGCGGGTCAGCTTGTTGGTCTGGGGTTCGAAGCGGTAGATGGCTCCGTTGGTGTTGCGCAGCACGCCGTTGAACGTCTCGACCTGGGTGCGGTGGAACACGCCGTCCGAGAGGTAGATCGCGCCTCCTGGTTCGTAGCAGATGGAGTTCGTCTCGTGGTGCGAGTCGGCCGCGTCCATGCCGGTGAGCAGGCGCTCCTTCCAGTCGGCCTTGCCGTCGCCGTCGGTGTCGCGGACGTACCAGATGTCGGGCGACTGGATCAGGATGACGCCGTCCTTGTAGAACTGGAAGCCGGTCGGGCAGTTCAGGCCGTCGAGGAAGGTCGTGGACTTGAGGACCTTGCCGGACTTCGGGTCGAGGTCCAGGACGATGAGCTTGTCGAAGACCTTGGTGGTCGGGGAGGTCTCGGGATAGCTCGGCCAGCAGGCGATCCAAAGGCGACCCTTGGTGTCGAAGTTCATCTGCACCGGGTTGATGAGCTCGGGGATGGTGGTCTCGTCGGCGACGAACTCGACCTTGACGCCTTCGGGGGTGGAGAGGTGCTTGAGCTGGTCGACGCCGCTGAGGTAGGGGACCGGCTCCTTCCGGTTCGGGGGCACCGGCACCGGCGCGGAGAGGTTGTCGTGCTTCACTTCGACCGGCTTGCCCTGGGCGGCGGCCCAGATGCCCTTGTCGTGGTTGGCGGTCTTGAGGTCGCGGTTGGCGAGCTCGGCGCCGAGCACCGTGGCGTTGTCGATGCCTTCGTATTTGATGCGGGAGCGCTGTCCGAAGATGTTGAACTGGTCGACCGTGCGGTAGCGGTGGTGCCACTGGGTGCTCTTCTCGTTCACCTCGGCGCGGACCTTCTCGTTGATGACGCCGGCAGACTTGCCGAAGACGGCCTGGAACTGGACCGGGGCGAAGGCGGCGTCGCCGGCGGCGTTCACGTGGATGCCGTTATGGGTGAGCGGAGACTTGGCGGCGGCGTAGAGCTTCTGGGAGGCGGCGAAGAGGTCGACGAACGGGACGCCGTTGGCCTTGGCGACGGCGGCCATGGCGGCCGTGTAGAGCGCGAGGTTCTGATTGTTGTGGGCGGCCAGCTTGGCGTCGTAATCAGCGGACTTCAGGTCCTCATGGGCGATCGGGGAGAAGAGGACGACGCGGACCTTGCCCTTGCCGTAGTCGGCGGCGAGGGTCTGCTTGAGCCAGCCGTCGAGGTTCGACTTGAAGGTATCGAGCCCGGCCTGGCCGGCGAACGACTCGTTGAAGCCCCAGTAGGCGAAGATCACGTTGGCGTGGAAGTGCGCGCCGGCGTGGTAAGTGACCTCGGTCTTGCCGACCTTGGTGGTCAGGGCGCCGGGCTTCATGTTCAGGAAATAGTCCAGGCCGGCCACTTCGTCCGAGCGGTGGGGCTTCACGCCGACTTCGTCGCCGGCGAAGCCGAGGTTGCGGACCACGAGCTGGTGGTTCGGGAACGCCTGGTGGATCAGCGTCTCGAAGTGGCCGTGGTGCTGCTGCCGGTCGGCGAAGCCGCTGCCGACGAAGGCGATGTTATCACCCTTCTCGAGGGTGAGGTTCTGGGCCGAGACGGAGGCGAATCCGAGCAGGGTCAGCAGGAGGGTGGACAGCTTGCGCATGGGTTTCTGGTGTTGGTAAAAAAGGGAAGGCCATGCGGTGAGGCATGGTCGGGCAGGGGAGAGGGAAACCTGTCGCTCTTTCAACAATCTGCCAAGGGGAATGTTCCTCGGGCGGACCGCGTTTGACCTCGAAATTCGGCCAAATGCGGCCGCCAGGGTTAGGGCTTAGGGCAGGGGTGGTTCGAGAGTATCGAGTACAGGGGGGTGCTTGCCTTGGGGTAGGGTCGGGACCGCGTCACGACATAGTTGTCTTGGGTAGGACTAAATCGATCACGGAGGACTGAATGGAGGACTGCGTTGAGGACTGCATGGAGGGCTGAATGGAAAAGCCCCGCCACCGGCCATCCGGGGCTGCCACCGGCCACCCGGAATGAAATCATAAGATTCAAAGGGAAACCGGAGACCGGATGATTGGCTGGGGTGTCTTATGCCCCCCAGCAAACTTTCCGGTTTCCGGTCTCCCCTTGAGTTCTGTTATCTGCCCCAACCGCTAACCGCCATCACCTTTGCCTTCGCCTCTTACTTCGCGAGCGCGGCGCTGATCGACTTGGCGACGGCCTTGCCGAGCGTGGCCGAGCCTTCGGCGTTGAAATGGACGTCGGCCTTGTTCTGGTGTTGCGCAAGCGTGGGCGTGATCGCGGCGTTCAGGTCGTCGATGGCGACGTCGTTCTCCTTCATGACCTTAAGCGCGATGTCATTATAGACGGCGACATCTCCGAAGGTGCGCTGGGGCGTGAGCTTGCCTTCCGGGACGGGGGTGGTGGTCGCGAAGATCACCTTGGCGCCCGTCTTCTTGAGGTCGGCCACGAGCGAGCGGAGGTTCTTTTCGTAATCCGCCGGCTCCACCTGGCGCTTGCCGTCTTCCATGTGGCGCAGGTCATGCAGGCCGAAGTTGAAATGGATCACGTCCCACTTGCCGGTGCCGAGCCACTTGGCGAGGTTCGCCGTACCGTTCTTGGTCGGGCCGCCGTTGGTCGGGATACGGTGGACGTTGGCCTTGCCGGCGAGTTCCTGGCGGACGGGCAGCGTGTAGCCGATCGAGATCGAGTCCCCGATGAGCAGCACGCGCGGCAGGCCGGCGACGTCCGTGATCGGCGCCATCGCCGGGTTGGGGGCCTTCGCCTTGGCCTTGGCTTTGGCCGGCGCTTTCTCCGCCGGAGCGGCCTTCGGGGCGTCGGCGGCGAACATGGAGAGCGAGGCCAGGGCGAGGAGGAAGGACAGGGTCTTCATGGGGGTGGTGGTATTGAAGGAAGAATGGAGGCTGAATCGAGGACTGAATGGAGGGCTGCGTTGAGGACTGCGTGGAGGGCTGAACGGAAAAGCCCCGCCACCGGCCATCTGGGGCTGCCACCGGCCACCTGAAATGAATCGATGGCTGAATCGATGGTAGGTGCGTCCAGAGTATCGAGTATGGAGTATCGAGTATCGGGGGAGTGTCTGCCTTGGGGTAGGGGCAGCACCG
>SYID01000090.1 GCA_005798925.1 Verrucomicrobiota bacterium | reverse complement strand
GCGTGATCGCCGCCATGCGCGCCATAGGCGACGGAGGAAGCCTTCAGCGACATCGCCCAAGCGGCGGCCGTCGCGATGAGCAGCATGTTGCGGTTCGGCACGACGGTGGCCTTCATGCTGGCCTCCTCGTAATGCCCCTCGGGCACGGCGACCTTGGTATCCGTGAGCGCGTTGGCGCCGAACAGCGAGGTCACGCCGCGAAGGTCCGCGATGCGGTGCGGGACCCGGTAATGGGCGCAGATCTCGGCGGCGGCGACGAGTTCGCGGCGATGGCGCTGGCCGTAATCGACGGAAAGCGCGTGCGCTTCCCTGCCCTCGGCCACGAGGTGGGCCAGGAGCACGGTGGAGTCCATCCCGCCGGAATGGATGATGACGGTACGCTTCATCCTGCGGGGAAGTTGGAGGCGGACGGAGCCGAGGGCGAGTCCGTTAATCGCGGACCCGGAGCTTGGCGCCGAGCTTGTCGAGGTGCGAGACCGCCACGGCCTCGCCGACCCTCATAGCGGCGGACTCCCTGCGCTTGCCGTCGCGCAGGCCGGCAAGGTGCAGCCAGCCGTGGGCGACGTAGAGGCGCAGCTCGGCGGCCAGCGTGACGCCGTGCTCTTTCGCGGCCCGGCGGGCCTGGTCGATGTTCACGCAGATCTCGCCGGCGAAAGCTTCGCCCGGATGCTCCTCGCCGACGAACGTGATGACGTCGGTCACCGTCGGGTCGCCGAGGAATTCATCGTGCAGCTTGGCGGTCTCCTTGTCGCCGAGGAAGGCGACGGAGAGCGAGCCTGCCGGGCAACGGTAGCCCTTGAGCCTGTCCAAGGCATGGACGACACGCCGGACCGAGATAGCGGAGACCTTGGTCTTGGCGTGGCGGACGGAGACGTCGACGGCCCGGTTCATGCGGCGGCGAAGGCGGGCTTGAGCCGCGCCCAGAGCTCGGCGAGGGCCTGCGGCAGGACGCGCGTGTCGGCGAGGACCGGCATGAAATTGTGGTCGCCGTCCCAGCGCGGCACGACGTGGAAATGGAGATGCGTCGGGATGCCCGCGCCGGCGGCCTTGCCGAGGTTCAGGCCCATGTTGAACCCTCCCGGATTCATCACCTTCTGCAGCACGGCCTGGCAACGGACCAGCAGGTCCATCATCTCCGCGCGCTCCGCGGCGGTGAGGTCGGCCAGTTCGCCGACCTCGCGGTTGGGCAGCACCATCAGGTGGCCGGGATTATAGGGAGAATTGTTCAGGATGACGAAACAGTGCGCTCCGCGATGCAGGATCAGGTTCGCCTCGTCGTCGTTCGCCGCCAGCAGCGCCGCGAACGGACTACCTGACCCGGGCTCCTTGCGGGAGCGGATGTACTGGATACGCCAGTGCGGATGCAGTTGCTCGGCCATCGAATCAGGCGGCGAAACCCTTGGGTCGGGCGAGGTGCCATTGGCACGCCGTCAGCACGATGGAGTCGAGCGTGTCGTAGCGCGGGACCCAGCCGAGCTCGCGACGGACCTTGGCAGCGTCGGCATAGAGCGCCGGCGGATCGCCCTCCCTTCGCTCGGCGAGTTCGTATGGGACCGGCCGGCCAAGGACGCGAGCCACGCTGGCGATGACTTCCTTCACGGAATACGGCGTGCCGGTGCCGAGGTTGTAGAACAGGGCCTGCCCGGGTTGGTCCAGTTTCGGCAGCACGTCCAGATGGGCGCGGGAAAGGTCGTCGACATGCACGTAGTCCCGCAGGCAGGTGCCGTCGGGCGTCGGGTAATCCGTGCCGAAGACCTTGAGCGGGGGGCGGCGGCCTAGGGCGGCGGCGATGGCAAGCGGGATCAGGTGCGTCTCCGGCGAATGGTCTTCGCCGATGGCGCCATCCGGGGAAGCTCCGGCGGCGTTGAAATAACGGAAGGCCGCGAAGCTCAGGCCATGCGAGCCGGCCAGCTCACGCAGGCGCTTCTCGACCGCGAGCTTGGTGGCGCCATAAGGATTGATCGGCCGCTGCGGAAGATCCTCGCCCATCGGCATCTTCTCCGGGATCCCATAGGTCGCGCAGGTGCTGGAGAAGACCAGCTTCCTGACGCCTTCGGCCAGCATCGCTTGGAGCAGGCCTTCGGTGCGGACCACGTTGTTCTCATGGTAACGCTCCGGTTGCTGGACGGACTCGCCGACGTTGGTGAAAGCCGCGAAGTCGATCGCCACCTCCGCGCGGGTCTCGCGCAGGGCGGCGCGGACCGCGGCCTGATCGCCCATGTCGGCGCGGAAAAGCCTCACCCCTTGCGGCACGGACTCGGCATGTCCGTAGGAAAGGTCGTCCAGGACGCTGACCGTATGCCCGGAAGCCAGCGCCTGCCGGACACAATGACTGCCGATGTAGCCGGCACCGCCTACCACAAGCACGTTCATGACAGCCAAATAACCCCCGCCGATGGGCTTAGGCAAGCGAGATAGGGCCGGCGGGCGCTCCAAAACCTTGCCAGCACCGTCCCTAACCTCCTATCTGCACGCCTTCATGGACACTTCGGAAACAAAACCCGGCAGCTACGATTTCCCCGCCTTCGAACAGAAGTGGCAGGCCGCCTGGAAAGCCGGCGCCACCTTCCGCACCGAGCCGATCTCCTGCGGCAAGCCGAAGTACTACGTCCTGGACATGTTCCCCTACCCCTCCGGCGCCGGCCTGCACATCGGCCACCCGGAAGGCTACACCGCTTCGGACATCCTCGCCCGCTACAAGAAGGCCAACGGCTTCAACGTCCTC
>SYID01000089.1 GCA_005798925.1 Verrucomicrobiota bacterium | reverse complement strand
CGGCATGCGCGACCACGCCGAGGCCCTGCGCGCCACCGCCCGCGACTTCACGCTGACCGAGGACGGGGTCGTGCGCCGCCACAACGCGCACGGCGTCGACGCCCGTGACGGGTCGAGCAGCTTCTTCGACGTCGCGGAGACCACGATCCGGCGCGCGGCGCCGACCGAGACGAGCCTGCCGCAGATCAGCTTCGGCTTCCCCTACGACACCGTGTGCGACCTGGTGCGCATGCTGACCGGTTTCGACATCCGCGCCGAGCTCGCCGAGAAGATCGGCGGCGACGTGGTCGGCGCCTCGATGCAGGGGTCGTCCTTCGGCAGCCTCGGCACGTCGATGAAGGGCGTGGCCGCCAACCTCCAGAGCGGCGGCCAGACCATCTCCAAGACCTGGCAGGGCGGCGCCGCGGACGCCGCGGTCGGCCAGATCGGCACGTGGGTCGCCTCGCTCGACACCCAGGCCGCGCAGCTCGTGCAGATGGGCCAGAACGTCGTGCAGATCTGCCGCGACGCCTGGCAGACCGCGCTGGCCGTCGTGCAGTGCGTGAAGTCGGCCGTGCAGACCGTCTCGGCCGCGCTCGCGACCATGAGCATCCCGGGCGTCGGCTGGGCCCGCGTCGTGCAGGCGGTCTTCCAGGCCTTCCAGGCCGTGATGAAGGCCTACCAGGCGATCATGAAGCTCATCAACATCCTCAAGCAGGTCAAGTCCTTCATCGAGACGGTGAAGAACTTCTTCGACGGTGACAAGGCGCCGGTCTCGGCGGCCACCGCGCCCATCTCCACCGGCGCTCCGAGCAGCGTCACCCGGGACCCGCGGTCGGTCGCCACTCCCACCGTCGGCCAGCGCCCCGTCGCCGTCACGGCATGAGCGAGGAGCTGCGCAGCCAGGCCGAGATCCTCGCCGCCATCGCCGGGGCGCGCGAGGACCTCACCACCGGTCTCGCCGACCTGCAGGCGACGGTGGAGGAGCTCAACTCCCGTCCGTTGCTCACCGACGAGGAGAAGCAGGCCCTCGAGGAGCAGGCCGAGTCCGGCGAGCTCGGTGAGGACATGCGCACGCTCGTCGGCAAGATCAAGGACGGCGAGGACACGTGGGAGCAGGTCTTCTCGGGCGAGTCCCCCCACGGCTCGCTCCTCCAGGGCCACCTCACGCGGATGTTCGAGGAGCACAAGGAGGACATCGCGCTGGCCTTCGAGGAGCTGATCGAGGCCGAGGAGGCCAAGGGCAACTTCATCTTCGACGAGGTGCCCACCAGCGAGGCGTGAGCCGCGGGCCGCGAACTACACGCCTGTAGTTCGCGCGAAGGCCTGTGACGGGTGTGACTGGTGTGATTCGCTGGCCTCCGCCACCACGCTCGCCCGACCCGCCGGAGCCCCCATGCGTCGCCTGCCCCGTACGTTCCTCGCCGCCGCGACTCTCGTCCTCGCCGCGCCGCTGGCGACCCTCGTGCCTGCCGTCGCCGCGGACCAGCCGGCACCGCGCCTGGCCTCGCAGCGCCAGGTCGCGCTGGCCACGCCCGGGGACTTCACCGGCTACGGCTTCGACCAGTGCGTCGCGCCCACCCAGGAGGCGATGGACACGTGGTGGCGCAAGTCCCCCTTCTCCGCCGTCGGCATCTACATCTCCGGCGACTCGCGCGCCTGCCGCACGCAGCCCAACCTCAGCCCCACCTGGGTCGCCACCCAGGTCGCGCGCGGCTGGCGGCTGCTGCCCATCGCCCTGGGCCCCCAGGCCTCCTGCCAGCCGCGGTTCCCGCGCTACGCCGACGACTTCAGGATCAGCGCCACTCCCACCGGCGGCTACGCCAAGGCGGCCCAGCAGGGCGCGGCCGAGGCCGACAAGAACGCCGCCGACGCGACGGCGTACGGCATCGGGCCGGGCAGCACGATCTGGTACGACCTCGAGGGCTTCGACCTCACCAACACCCACTGCCGCGAGTCGGCACTCGTCTTCACCAGCGCCTGGGTGAGCCGGATCAAGGCGCTCGGCTACGTCGCCGGCTTCTACTCCAGCGCCAGCTCGGGCATCAAGATGCTCGACGACGCCCGCACGAAGCGCCCGGGCCAGTTCGCCCTGCCGGACCGCATCTGGATCGCGCGCTGGGACGGCGTGGCCAACACCTCGACGACCTACATCCCCGAGGACGGCTGGCGTCCCGGCGGCCGGATGAAGCAGTACCTCGGCGGCCACAACGAGACGTGGGGCGGCGTCACGATCAACATCGACAGCAACTTCATCGACCTCGGCGCCGGCTCCGTCCCCGCGCCCGAGGCCCGCTGCCCCGGCACCCGGCTCGGGTTCTGGAAGTACCCCACCCTCACGCCGTCGGCCGCGCAGCCGACCCGCGTCAAGGTGCTCCAGTGCCTGCTCACCGAGCAGGGCACCTACTCCGGGCCGGTCAACGGCTCCTACGACGCGGCGACGGTCGCGGCGGCGCGCGCCTGGCAGGCGAAGCGGAAGTTCACCCCGACCGACACCTTCGAGAAGCGGCACTGGACCGCGCTGCTCGCCGCCGGTGCGCGTACGACGGTCAAGCGCGGCTCGGTCGGCGAGTCGGTCCACCGGCTCCAGCGGGCACTGAACGCAGCCGGGGCCGGGCGGTTCCGGGCCAGCGGCGTGGTCGATGCGAAGACCGAGGCTGCCCTGCGGGCCTACCAGCGCCGCCTGCGCATCCCCGTCTCGGGCGTCGCGACCCGCCAGACCTGGAACAAGCTGCAGCAGGGTCGCTGACCCGGGTCAGTCCCCTCGCATCAGTCCTCGCACCAGGAGCGGAGCGCCGACCACGTGTCGACGTCCGCGGCCCCGGTGGCCACGAGGCCCTCGGCGCGCTGGAAGTCGCGCACCCAGCGGCGGGTGGTCGCGGTGAAGTAGCCGTCGACGACGCGGTCCGGGTTCAGCCCCGCCAGGTTGAGCAGCGCCTGCAGGTCCACCACGTCGTACGACGCCACCACCGACTCCTCGGCACCGCTGCCGACGGTGAGGTAGGGCGACGCCATGACCGCGCACTCGCACAGGCTGCGGGTGACGCGCCCGGCGTCCGCGCGGGTGCGCGCCGAGTTCCGCGGCGTCGCCGCGCTGCGCCGCGCCGTCGTGGCCCGTGAGGTCCTCGGGCCGCCGCTCTGCCTGCGTCGGCCGCGCGTCTGATCACCGACGCGGCGCGAACAGCCGAGCGGCCAGGTAAGGCAGGGCGCAGCACAGCACGATGCCCGCCCCGGAAGGCACCGCCGGAAAGTGGTAGGACAGGTAAAGTCCGCCGACCCCGCCTGCGAGCGCGCACGCGACGCCCCAGGCCATCACCTGCGGCACCGTCCGGCCGAGCAGGACGCCGGTCGCCGCGGGAATGACGAAGAGGGCGGTCGTCAGCAGCGCGCCGACGAGGCGCACGCACGAGACCGCGCCCAGCGCGACGAGCGCGAGCAGCACGACGCGCAGCAGCGCCGGGCGGGCGCCCAGCAGCGTGGCGTACTCCTCGTCGAACGAGGCGAGCTCGAGTTCCTTGTGCAAGAGCCGCAGGCCGAGCAGCACGACGGCGGCCGTGACGCCGATCACGCGCAGGTCGTCGGCGCCCACGGCCACGACGCTGCCGAAGAGGAGGCCCGCGAAGTCCCGCCACGAGTTCGCCTGCTGCATCAGGGCCACGCCGGCCGCGAACATCACCGACAGCATGACGCCGACCGCGCTGTCCTCGCTGGCGCCCCGGCGCGCCGCCAGCCAGGCGGCGCCGGCGGCCGTCACCAACGCGGCCGCGAGGGCGCCGAGGTAGGGGGAGAATCCGAGCAGGCTCGCGCCGACCACGCCCGGCAGGATCGAGTGCGTGAGGGCGGTGCTCACGAAGGCCATGCGGCGCAGCACCACGTAGGCGCCGAGGCAGGCGCACGTGACGCCGCCCAGGGCGACGGCCAGCAACGCCCGCGCGAAAAAGGGTTCGGCCAAAGGCTCAAGCAAGGGTTCAAGCATGGCGGTGATCGTGTCCGTCGCACGCGAGCCTGGTGGTCAGCGCGCCGGCGCGCAGCTCGAGCAGCCGGTCGAACCGCGGCAGGTCCGCGGGGTCATGGGTCGCCATGAGCACGGTGAAACCGTGGCCCTGTTCGAAGAGGAACGCCTCGATGACATCACGGCTGGCCCGGTCGAGCGCGGCGAACGGTTCGTCCAGCAGGAGGACTTCGGCGCCTTGGACGACGGCGCGGGCGATCAAGCCCCGTTGGAGCTGGCCGCCAGAAAGGGAGCCGACCGGTCGGTCCGCCAGCTCGGTGAGCGCGAGCTGCGCGAGCGCCCGATCGACGGTTTCCTCACCGTGGCGGCATTCCTCGAACCAGCCGTGATGCGCGTAGGTGCCCATCTGGACCAGCCTGCGCAGGCGCAAAGGGAAGGGGTCGGTCAGGCGCGGCCGCTGGGCGAGGTAGGCGACGCGCCGTCGGCCCAGCCGGGGGGCTTCGCCGGCCACGCGTATTTCCCCGGTTCGCCGCGGAGCGAGGCCGGCGAGCACGCGCAACAAGGTCGACTTCCCGGAGCCGTTGGGTCCGATGAGGGCCGCCCGGCAGCCGCAAGGAATCTCGAAAGAGATCCGGCCGAAAGCGTCCGGAGCATCGGGCGAAGGCCCCGCCGTCAGGTCGCGGGCCTCGACGGCCAGGCCGCCGCACGCCCGGGTCTCCGGGCGGGCGTAGGGAATCGTCGGCATGACCGCGAAGAGAGCGTCGCTCAACCGGCGAGCGCCGATGGAAGCCCAGCGACGGATCATCGGCGCAGAGCCTCGTGCAAGCGTCGGCCGTTGTGGAGCATCATCGAGAGCCAGGTATCTCCCGGCCGCCCGGCGGGCTCAAGGTATTCGAAGGACAGGGCGAGGGGCGGCGGCAGGCCGGCGTCTTCGGTGAGTCGCCGCGCGAAGGCGTCGTTCTGGCCGGCATCCGTGACGATGACCTTGATCTGTTCCCGCCGGATGAGCGCCAGCAAACCCGAGAAGTGCCGCGCGGAGGGGTCGGCGGATTCGGCAGAGCTGCTCGTCAGGATCGTCCCGGGTACGCGGAGACCGTAGCGCGCCGCGAAGTGGCCGAGATTGGCGTGCTGGGAGACGAAGGCGCGTCGTTCGCGGGGAAGTTCGGCGAACCACTCGCGCAGCCGGAGGTCTACCTGGTCGATCTCCTTAACATATTGTTTATAAGAATTTTCCGTATCGATCTCCGGGCTGATGCCGGCCAGCCGATCGGCCAGCACGCGGACCATTTTCTTCGCTTCCGCCGGGTTCGTCCAGGCGTGCGGATCGGAGCCCGGCGCGCGGGCGTCATGGTCGCGTGGTTCGGGGTAGAGCCAGAGCAGGGTGTCCGTGCGTTGATTGGCCTTGGCCCAGGCTTCCAGCCAAGGCTCCAAGTTTGGGTTCATGCCCACGATCAGGGTGGCCCGACGGAGTTCTCGGGCGTCGCGAGGGTTGATCTGGTAGCCGTGAGTCTCGCTGTGCGAAGGCACCAGGTTTATGATCGTAACCTTATCTGAGGCAATTACTTGAGTCCAATCTTGGATGATCGTGAAACTGGTCACGACCGAGGGCTTGCCATTAAGGGACCCCGGATGGAGCCAGCAGAGCAAGCCAAGAAGGCAGCTAATGAAATGAGCACGAAACACGGTCGTACACGATGAATAAACCTCGATACAGATGCAACACATTTGCATTTAACAATTGTTCCCGGCCGAGCGGTTTTTGCGTTTGCCACCTCCTTCCGCCAGCAACACATTTCTCGTTCCCATGCCCCAAGTCCGTGCTGTTTTTGCCAGCCTAATGGCCTTCTCCCTGTCTGTGGCCGGCCTTTCCGGTCAGGCGACCAAAGGCGAAGCCGGCGCGGCGTCCGGGAAAAGCGCGGTCAATGTCCGTTCCATCCATTTCGACCCGGTCAAAATCGGAGGGCAGCAGAACCCTTGGATTCGCACGCAGGTCGAGCTGCATGCCAATTTCAACCCGGAGGCCAAGGCGGTCCCTGACGCCGCCGCCGGCGCGAAGAAACCCGTCAACAAGCAGTGGGTCGACAAGGTCAAAGTCACCCTCACGCAGATCTTCAAGCCCATCGGCACCACCGCCGCCGCGGAGTTCGCCTACTACCGTTCGTCGGCGACCGTGCTCACCATGGAGGTCAACACCGACCGCTCCGTTTATTTCTACCTCCCGGGAGACATCGTGAAGCGCGATCGCCTCAAGATGCAGCCGGATTACTATTACGTTCAGCTGGAGGTGGGCGGCACCGAGCAGCCCCTGTTCACCGAGGCCGGCCGGCCGACGCCGGACATGATGCCCGCCCTCCACAAGATGTTCCTGGACAAAGCCGCCTTCGACGTCGCCCGCTCCGAGGCCGACCGGGCGGTCAACGCCAACAACGGCATGCTGCGCCCGCAGTACCTCGTCCCTTACGCCATTTTCGACAGCCTGCCGCAGGGTTCGCCTTCGCCGGAGTTCATCCGCGAAGACGTCTCCGCGCGCTAATCCCTCCCGCCGCCGTCCTCCCGCATGAGCCAGAAGAAGGCCACCATCGTCAATCTTGCCGCGTCCAACGTCTCGGTCTCCCAGTTCACGGCCGTCGCCGGCAGCTTGGTCCTCGAGCGGTTCTACGTCGAGGAGATCGCCCCGGGCCTGACCGGCGACGACGAATGGTTGAACGCCGCCATGGCGGCCCTCGCCAATCTCGTCTCCCAGCATGACCTCAAGGGGCGCGTGAGCGTCATCGCCCCGGCTTTCCTGCTCCTTCAGAAACCGCTCAAGGTGCCGCAGGTCGAGAAGGCGCGCCAAGCGCAGATCGTCGCTTTCGAAGCCCAGAACGCCATCCCTTATCCTCTCAACGAAGTCATCTGGGACAGCCAGTTGCTGGCGTCCGACGGCGTCGAGGCCGAGGTGCTCCTCTTCGCCTTGCGGGCCGAGATCGCGACCAAGATCGCCACCATGGTGACCGCGGCGGGTCTCCGGCCGATGTCCATCCAAGCCGCGCCTTTGCTCGACGGGCAGGCGTTCCGCCTGGCCGGCGGTTCCGCCGCCGAGGAGGTCCTCATCGTGAACATCGGCGCCCGCTCGACGACGCTCAGCTTCGTCGGCCCGGTCGGCGTCAACATCCAGACCGCCACCAACATGGGGGGCAACCTGCTCACCCAAGGCGTATCCGACAACACCGGCCAGCCTTTCGCCACGTCCGAAGCCATCAAGGTCGGCTATTTCACCGGCGTCGTCCAGCTCGCCGAATCCGATCCGCAGGTCGCCGTGCTGCAGGCCAACGCCCAGACGTTCATCCGCCGGCTCGCGCAGGACATCAATCGCCGGCTCATCAACGTCCGTCGAGGGGCCAATGGCCGCCAGCCGGCTCGCATCCTCGTCACCGGACGCGGTTCCCAGGTGCCGGGCCTCTCCGAGCAGCTGTGCGAGACGCTTCGCCTGCCGGTCGAGGTCTTCGATCCCTCTTCCGTCATCACCCTCGGCGCGGCCGTCGACCATGAGCAGCTCGTCCGTTCCAAGCACCAGATCACCGAGGTGATCGGCGAGGCCGCTCGCCTCGTGCTGCCTCAGCCCAGCGGCGTGAACCTGATCCCGCGGGATATCGCCGCGCAGCAGGCTTTCGACGCCCGCAAGCCGCGGCTGCTGGCCGCCGCCGCCCTGGCCGCCGCCGCCCCTTTCTGCGTCTGGCTCTCGCTCTCCTCCTCCGAAGCATGGAACAAGGAGAAGGCCGACGTGGTACGGCAACGCCAAGGCGAACTCACCTCCCGGCGCACCGCCATCGAAGAATCCCGCCGGAAGGCCGGGGAGCTGAGTCTGAAATGCAAGGAACTCGAGTCCGTCGTCCTCAGCCGCTCGAATTGGCCTGCTTTCCTGGGCGACCTCCAGACCAGGATCGGCGACTGCAAGAACACGTGGATCGAGGAATTACACGTCAAATACGAGACTCAGCCCGCCCCCGCCGCCGTTGACGGGCAGCCGCCGGCTCCGCCTGTCGTGACCACGAAGGTGGTCATCGCCGTCCGCTTCCTCTTCGCCGACGTGCCTTTCGACTTGAAGCAGTATCGCTCCGCCTCCGAGAAGGCCCATATCGGCCGCCTGCTCGAGGCCGTGCGCAAATCCCCCTACGTGAGCGCCGTCCCGGAAAACGAGATCAGCGTCACCGACCAGACCATCCGCCTCGACGGCAAGACCGAGATTCGCATGACGCCGAAGGCGACGCTGACCCTCGTCATCCACAAGGACAAGGCCCTCTAAGCCATGCAAAATTTCAAGAAAAACCTCGGCTTCAACCTCGCCCTGATCGTCCTGGTGGCGGTCTTCCTCGGGGGTTGCGTGATGGCTTACCTTGCCTACGCCGGGGCCGCCGCCAGCACCCTCGCCCTCGAGGGGAGCGTCCGCTCGGAAAGCCTCCTCCTGCGCGGCCACGCATTCGGGCCGGGCGAGGAGCCGGTCGCCCTCACCGACGAGAACGTCAAGAAAGCCGAAGCGGACGTCGTCGAGCTCGCCGCCCATCGCGAGCTGCTCCGCGCGGCGATCGCCGGCAATCCGGAGCTCGCCATCAAAGGCAAGGCCTCCGCCAATTCGGCCGAACTCAGCGCCTTGCTCCGCGAATCCGTCGACGGCTGGCGCAAGCTCGCCGCCGACCAGGGGATCAAGCTTTCGCCCAATGAGCCGACTTCCTTCGGCTTCCATCGTTACATCCACAACCAAGGCACGTCCCCCAAGCGCGACTTCCAGAAAGTCGACCAACAGCGCCTGATCATCGACTTCCTCGTCCGCCAGCTCGCCGAGTCTCGTCAGCCCGGCTCGCCGCTGCTCGTCGAGTCCGTCGACCGCGAGCCCGTCGAGACCTTCGTGCTGATCCCCGAAGGCAAGCCCGGCGCCGGCACCTACGGCCCGGACTCGGAGGCTTCGCGCAACGAGGTCGACGAGTTCACGCCATCGCGGACCCTCGCCCGGACCGGCCAGGTCGAGACCCTGTCTTTCCGCGTCCGCTTTGTCGCGCACACCCCGACGATGCGCACCTTCGTCAACAAGATCCGCAACTCAGGGCGACCGCTGGCGATCACCGCCATCGACGTCGCCGTGGCATCGAAGGAAACCGAGAAGCTCCTCGCTTCCCCCGTCTCTTTCGTTGCCGGCTCCGCGACGACCCCGGCGCCCGGCCCGCTGAGCTTCTTCGCCGAGGAGACGCCGGTCGCCGGGGCCGCCAAGCCCGCCGCCGTCGAGGACAAGCGCGTCCCCGTCGTGATGCGGAAGCTGTCTTCCTTCGTCGTACAGGTCGATTACCTGTCGATCGCCGAGGAAAAGCCCCCGGTCTCCGCCGAAGGAGAACCTAAGAAATAAAGCCACCCGGCCATGAACACCCGCAAGGATTTCCTGCTCATTTTCCTCGGCGCCGCGCTTTTCGCCGGGGGTCTCGCCGTCTACCTCACCCCCGGGCTGCTCGCTCCCGCCGTGCCGGACGAGGAGGCCCGGGCCAGCCAGCTCACGCAGTTGCGCGAAAGCCCGCCCGCCGGAGCGGCTTACCCCGCCACTCCGCGCGCCTCGCTCGAGGACAACGTGAAGGACTGGCTGAATCCCGAGGAAGACGAGGATAACTGGGATTACGACCTTTTCACGACGATCGACGTGGTCTGGGATCCGGCCATCAAGGAGTACGTCCCGCGCAGCCGCAAGATCGAGGAGATGCCGCCTTTCGGCATCACGCTGGTCTCGGTCGGTCACCCCGTCTATCCTTACATGCTGAGCCACAGCACCCTGGGGCCGAGCCGCAAGGAGGAGGACCGCAAGTTCTCCATCAAGAACGTCAAGACCAAGCAGTACCTGGATGATTGCAAGTTGAACAAGCCCATCCCCGAGGCGCCCTTCCTGACCCTCAAGGCCTACAAGGTGGTCAAGGGCAAGGACGCCGACGGGATTCCGTTCGTCCGCAATGTCCTCACCATCGATGACCGTCAGTTCGGGCAGGTCGTCGAGGTGGATGACGAGAAACCGCTCGAATTCAAGGGCCGCATCGACATCATCCTGGCGTCCCCCTCGGACCCTTCCTGGAGCCTCACCTTGCACGCCGTCGGCGAAAGGTTCGTCTACAACGGGGCTACTTACGTGGTCAAAGGCATTGACTTGCCGAACAAGAGCGTGAGTTTCGATAAAACCTTCGTTCTTAACCCCAAGAAGCCGAAGAAGCTCGCCTCCGACCCGCAGACGCTGGTCGTCCCGCCGCCGCCTCCTCCCGCCTCGAAAACGAAGTCCTCTTCCCCCGTCGCGCCAAAGCCGATTCCTTCCCCCAAATAATTTTCAAAGAACCCCGCTCATGAAAAAACTCCACCGATCGCAGCTCGCCTGGGCCGCCCTCGCCCTTGCTCTCGCCGCCGGCTCGCTTGTCGCCCAAGACGGCGACGCCGCCGCGCGCAAGCCCCAGCTCCTCGCCGAGGCCCTGAAGGCGCGCGACGAAGGCGACCTGCAGTCCGCCAAGGAAAAGTTCGAGGCCATCCTCGCCATCGATTCCAAGGACATCGGCGCCCACGAAGGCCTCGCATCCGTGAACGCCGCCTTGGCCGAAGCGGTCGCGGCCAAGGAGAAGGCCGATGCCGCCTCCGCCGCGGCCAAGGCTCCCGCGCCGGCCGCCCAGCCTGTCGGCGCCCTGGCCGAGGTGGCCAATGCGCATCAGAGCCGTTTCGAAGAAGTCTCCCGCGCCATCGAAGTGGCCAGGAAGCTGACGGCCGGCGGCGACTTCAAGCGCGCCGCTGAGATCCTCGACGGCGCCGCCGCCGCCCTCGCCCCGGTGCCCTCCGCCGCCGCCCAGAAGCTCCGTGACGCCGTGGCCTTGGCCAAGCAGGAGCTGATCGTCCGCCGCGACGCCGGCGGTTCCGCCGCCGCGCAGGATGAAGTGAAGCGCCTTGCGCAGGCCAATTCCGCGGCCCTCGGTAAGCAGACCGATGCCGTCGCCGCCGCCGAAACCCTCGTCCGCCGCGGCACCGCGGAAGCCGTCGACAAGGCCCTGGCCGACCTCGATGCGGCCGACCGGAGCTTGGGCGCCGAGACGCTGACGAACAAGGACCTCAAGGAGCGCATCAAGCAGACGAAAGCCTCGGCGCTCGCCCGCCGCGCGCTGCTCGCGATCGAGGCCCGCGACATGGCCAAGGCCGCGACCCTCGTCGGTCAGTACGCCGAAATCAAGGGCAAGGAAGACCCCAGCGTCGTCCGCCTCGAGAAGGAGCTCGCCGCCCGCCGCAAGGATCCGACCTACCTCGGCGTCGATGAGATGAACCCCGGCCTCCGCGCCAAGGACGAGAAAGTCAACGAGCTCCTCGTCAAAGGACGTGCCCGCTACCTCTACGGAGACTACCAAGGCGCCCTCGACGCCTACCGCGAAGTGCTGCAGTACCAGCCCAATAATTCCGAATCCAAGGCCTACCAGGTCCGCATCCGCCAGATGCTGTCCGATAATTCCGGACAGTGGAACCGCAGCGTGACCAAGGGCAAGCTCCTTGAGCTCCTCGACGAGACCTGGAAGCTTCCGGAAGTCTTCAACCGCGAGAACATCAAGGTCGACCTCGGCGCAGGCAACGATCCGGTCGTCGAGAAAATGAAGCAGATCCGCCTTCCTGACGGATACATCGCCCGCGACCTGCCTCTGGACCGCGCGCTGATCCTCCTGCAGACCGCCGCCCAGACCTACGACAAGGAACAGAAGGGCGTGAGCATCGTGCCGCTGGATAACGCCAACGAGAACCCCACCGTCAACCTCCAACTCAGCAACGGCATCACCGTCTTCCAGGCCCTTGATTACATCTGCAAGCGAGTCGGTTACAGCTTCACCGTGAGCACCGCCGGCATCGTCGAGGTCCGCAAGGACGCCGGCGACAGCCTGCTGGAGACGGAATTCTTCGAGCTCACGCAGGCCGCCGTCGTGAAGATGACCGGCCAGGGCTTGACCACGTCCGCGCCGGCCGGCGCGACCGGTAATCCGTTCGCCGGCGCCGGCACCGGCGCCGCCGACCCGAACTCCGGCAATCCTCAGGAAAACGCCATCAAGAGCTTCCTCACCCGTTCGGGCGTGCCCTTCGAGCCGCCCGCGACCCTCTCGTTCGACGGCACCCGCCTCATCGTGAGCCAGAGCCGCAAGAATCTGGACCGCGTGAAGAACATCATCCGTCGTTACTCCGACATCAAGCAGGTCCACATCGAGGCCAAGTTCCTCGAGGTCGAACAGAAGCTGCTCAACGAGCTCGGCGTCAACTGGTCGATGACGCCCACCGTCACCGGCAACGGCGGCGTCACCGCGGGCACCAACCTCCGCTCGGTCAACACCGTCTTCGCCCAGAACAACCGGGCTCCGAAGAGCCTGACCATCAACAGTCAGGTCACCAATGCCGCGACCGGCGTGACCACCAACAACCTTCAGGAGTTCCCGAACATCGCGCCGACCTTCCCGGGCGGCATGAACCTCGGACAAGCGGCCAATTCCTACAGCGGAGTCGTCAACATCCTCAGCCGCGAGACGCTGGCGCTGACCATCCGCGCGATCGAGGAGAGCGCCGGCAGCGACCTGATGTCCAGCCCGAGCCTGACCGTCCTCGACGGCAAGACCGCCGTGATCAGCGTCGCCCAGCTCCTGCGTTATCCGCAGGCTTACGGCGACATCCAGTCCAACGTCGGCAACGGCGGCGGCGGCACCGGTGGCGTCCTGGGCGCGGCCCAGACTTCCGTCGCGGTCACCGCGGGCACCCCGCAGGACTTCACCACGCAGCAGGTCGGCGTGTCCCTCGAGGTCACCCCGACGGTCGCGGCCGATGATTCCATCGCCCTCAACCTCAAGCCGAAGGTGACCGAATTCGAAGGGTTCGTGGAATACGGCGGCACTTCCGTGGCCCTCTCGGGCGGCGTCACCGTGACCGTGCCCTCGGGCTTCTTCCAGCCCATCTTCAGCGTCCGCGAGGTCACCACCGACGTCACCGTCTTCGACGGCGCCACGGTCGTCATCGGCGGCCTGACTCGCGAAGAAGTGAAGACGGTGGAAGACAAGGTCCCCGTCCTCGGCTCGATCCCGCTGATCGGCGCGGCTTTCCGTTCGAGCGGCAAGAGCATCCAGAAGCGCAGCCTGATGGTCTTCGTCACCGCCAACCTGGTTTCCCCGGGCGGCGCCACCCTTCGCAGCACCCATCCGGGAATGCGGGCCGGGTCGACCTTCTCGAATCCGACGCTCGTCTCGCCGGCGGGCGCGGTGTATCGCGAGCCGATCGAAGCCGCCGCGCCCGTCGAAGCCGCGCCGGTCGTCACCGAGCCCGCCAAGTAAGCCGCGACCTGACCGTCCGCCTGACAGGCCCGCCACCCCGGCGGGCCTGCTTTTTTCTCGATGCCGGAGACGGCGGCGCGACAATCCCGCCATGCGCTGGCTGCTCATCGATGGCTTCAACCTGGTCTTCCGCAGCCATTTCGCGATGGAGCGCTCGAACCTCCGTCGGCCGGCGGATCAGTTTCCCACCGGCGCGCTCCATGGCTGGATGAAGGCGCTGACCGACCTGCGCGACGCGGAGAAGCCCGACCGTCTGGCGGTGTTCTTCGACCTTGGCGGCTCGGACCGCCATCTGGAAGTCTTGCCTGAATACAAGGCGCAGCGGGACGACACCCCGGAGGACATCGTGCTCCAGCTGCCGGAGATCAAACGGCTGACCGCCTTGCTCGGCTTCCAGGTCTTCGAGCGCCGTGGCGTCGAGGCGGACGATCTCATCGCCACGGCCGTGCGTATCCTGTCCGCGGCCGGGCATGAGTGCGTCATCGTCAGCGCCGACAAGGATTTCGGCCAATGCGTCGGCGGGCCGGTGACGCAGCTCGCGCCGCCGCCGACCGCCAATCCCGCCGCGGGTTGGCGGCGTCTGGACCCCGCCGCCGTGACCGAGAAGTTCGGCGTGCCGCCGGCCCGGATCGCCGATTATCTGGCCTTGGTCGGCGACGCCTCCGACAACATCCCCGGGCTCAAGGGCGTGGGGCCCAAGACCGCGGTCAAATGGCTGACCGAACACGGCGACCTCGAGGGCGTCCTGGCGGCCGCCGATGGCTTGGAGCCCGAGCGCTTCCGCGCGCAGGTGAAGGCCGAGGCTGGCCGCATCCGCTCGAACCTCGCGCTCGTCACCTTCCGCACGGATTTCGATTTCGACCCAGGGCAGGCCGTCCCGGAAGACGTCGCGGGGGTCGAGGCGTTTCTCGCCGAGATGGCGATGCACTCGACGCTTCGCCGGTATCAGTCCCGTCATGGTCGGCCCGTCTCCGCCGAGCCGTCCGCCTTCGCTCCGAAACCGACCCCCAGGCCCGCGGAAGGGGGAACGGCGCAGGGCGAGCTTTTCTAGCCAAAAAGAAGGCCCGCCATGAGAGGCGGGCCTGGCTTGGAGGGACTACGCCGGCTTTCAGTTCTTCTTGTCGGCCTTGGGGGCTTCGATGGCGGCCGGAGCGGCTCCGTGGGTCTTCTCGACGTAGGCCTTGACTTCATCCTGGGTCAGGGCGACCCAGAACTTGGCCTCCAGGACGTCGAAGACGATGTTGTTGGAAAAGATGCCGTAGGTCTTGCCCATGTGCTCGGCGTTCTGGGTGAGCGTCTCGATCACTTTGGCGATTTCGTCCTGGACGCGCTTTTTGGCGGCTTCGTCAGCGGCGGTCTGTTCGGCGGCGCGGAGCTGAAGGAGGGCGTTCTGCTGGGCTTGGACGATGCCGATGTTGCGCTCGAAGAGAGGGATGTGCTCGCCGGTCATCTTGCAGAGCTGGATCATCTTCTGGTTGCCGCGGGCGACGACCTCATTCTCCTTGAATTCCGGGTTCTTGCGAAGCTCGGAGATCTGTTCGTCGGTGACCGGAGACATCAGCTGGATGGCCTGATTCTGGATGAAGTGGGGGCGGATGGCGACCGTATCCATCTTGAAGCCATAGACCTTCTCGAAGATGGCGTCCTTCTGGTTGAAGTCCTGGAGCTCGGTCTCGCGGAGCTTGGTCACGGCGTCCTTCTCAGCCGTCGTCAGGGCGTTGCGGATGCGCTGGTTGAGTTCGACGATCTTCTGGGCCTGGGCCACCATGACGTTCAGGTCATTGGTGAACCGGGTCAGGGTCTCGGGGTGGCTGATGGTGACGAACTTGAAGAAGACCTTGTTGTCGTGCTGCAGCAGGTTCTCGTCGACCTTGGGGGCGACAGGGGTTTCGGTGGCGGACATGGCGGGGTGTGGGTTCAGGGTGTGGGCGAAAAGTTACTTCTTCTCGGAAGCGGCCGGGCTCTTGGCTTCGATGGCCTTCTTCTCTTCTTCGGTGATCTGCACCGAGAGCTTCGCCTCGGAGTCGAGTTTGATGGCGTCAGCGGTGAAATCGAAGCCACGGGCCTGCTTGAACTCGCCGAGGCTCTTGGTGAGTTCGTCCTGGATTTCCTTGATGGCCTTCTCGACCTTCTTCTTGTCTTCGTCCTTGGTCAGCTTGGGCTGAAGGTCGATGAGCTGCTGGAGCTGGGCCTTGCCGTCGGTGATGCGCTTGAGGGTGAGCCCGAAGGTCTCGACCTCGCCCTGTCCGGAGATCGTGTCGCGCACGAGATACTTCTTTTCGTCGATGGTGATGACGGAATCGGCCTTGAAGTCCTTGGCGCCGGAGAGCTTGGTGAACTCCTCGTTGGAGATCGGGGTGGCGATGATCTGCTTGGTCGGAACGAGCTGGAAGGGGCGTTCGATGCTGAAGCCGTTGTAGAGCTTGCCCATCGATTCGTTGTCGCCCTTCAGTTTGGCGGCCTTGGCGGCGATCTCATGGCCACGAGCTTCCTTTTCAGGGGTGGTCAAGGCGTTGTCGAGGAACACCTGCAGGCGCTTGAGTTCTTCGACTTGCTGGCTCAGCACCTGGATATTCCGTTTGAAAGTGAAGCATTCGCCGATCGTCTTGCCGACCCAGACCTCGGCGAAATAGGCTTTTTGCTCGTCCTTGCCGGCTCCGGCCAACTTGACATCGGCCTCGGCGCCCTTCGCATCCGCGGGCTTGGCCTCGGCGGGTTTGGCGTCGGCGGGCTTGGCGTCGGCGGGCTTGGCGTCGGCGGGCTTGGCGTCGGCGGGCTTGGCTTCCTGGGCGTTAAGCGAAATGCAAAGAGCCGCCAGGAGGAAGGAGAACTTGTTCATTGGAGTGAGTGGGAGGTTCGAACATAGGCAAAGCCAAGACTTGGACTACTAAAAAATGGCCGTCCCTTTCACTTTTTCGGTTTCTGCAGGGCTAGTTCGATGATTTTCTCTAAATCGACCCTTTCGGCCTCTTTTTGGAGAGGCTCGTCGGCTAAGACCGCGCGCACCTTAGGGTGGTCGATGAATCCTATTAAGTCATTGTCATTCAACAACTCACGCACTTTTTTATCTTCCCATGCCTGGTAGAGGCTCGGGTGGGCTGCCAGGGCCCGGATTTCCGGCTGAACCATCAGCCGCTGGCGGGCCTCGGGGTCGGCCATCAGGCGGCGGGTCTGGCGAATCAGGGTGCGCTGTTTATCCGGAATCGGCGACCAGCCACGTAGGTCGGCGGTGAAAGGTGTCGCCGCCAAGTCGTTTCTCAGTTCGGTCGCCCAATGGCGGTGGATTGTTTCCGGCCTCCCGAAAAGTTCGTGGAAAGAGGCCACAGCCGCGAGGAGAGCCACCAGAATACCGAAATAGAGTACTCCGGTCCAGCAGCCGATCAACGCCCCGAGCACCGGGCTTTCGGCCTCCTTTTGTCCGTCTGGTCGCCGGCCAAGGCGCCAGAAAACGGCGTAGCAGGCCAGGCCCGACAGGCAGGCGAGGACGAGGATGCCGGTGGTGCCACGGATCATCCAAGGGTAGGAGGTTCCTTCCAGGCAGGCGTGACCGAATTCCGACCCGAAAAACCATCCCATGATCAAGCCCGTCGCGAGCGCCATGGGTCCGGCCAGCTGGCGCAACGGACCGCGTCGGTAGCCACGCCAGGCGCCGCGCAGCATCAGCGCCACGAGCACGGCTGCGGCTACCCAGAGCGTCGTCGAGGCGGCGGCGGGTTCCGGCGTCATGTTTCGCCGAGGATCTTGCGGATGGCCGGTTCCCGTGCTTCGATGCTCTCGGCCAGCTTGAACTGCACCAAGGCGCGCCGCAGGTTGTGGCCCGGGTAGCGCACCTTGAAGTAGGCGTCTCCGGCGAGATGGTCGGCGAGGAAGCGGATGCCCAGTTCGAGCGGAATCAGGTGGATGCAGCCGAACAGATGCCGATGGTCGGCGGCGGTCAGGAAGTCCCGCGCATAGGCCTGATAACCTCGGTAAAACATGGTGAAAAGGTCCAGGTCGAAGACCACCGAGCCGAGTTCAGGCGCGTCTTCGCCCGCCGGGTTGCAGACCGAACGTGTCGCGTCCCCGATGTCATGATGCACCAAGCCGGGCTGGACGGTGTCGAGGTCGACGATGCAAGTCCCGCGTCCCGTCGCCTCGTCGATCATGATATTACCCACCTTGGGGTCTCCGTGCGTCGTCCGCAGGCTGAGCTCGCCGCGCGCCCGGGCGTCTTCGAGCACGGCGCAGCGGGCCCGGCGCGCCTCGACGAAGCGCGCCGCACGCTTGGCCTCGACCGAGGCGTGCAGGCGCTCCTGGCCTCCGGCCGTGGCCAGGGCCGCGTCCATCTTGGCGAGATAGCCGGGCGTCACGTGGAAGCCGGGCAAAGCGTAGCCCAGCCGATCGGCCGGCAGGTTGCTTACCATCCGGTGGAAATGTCCCAGGACGCAGCCGGCCTCATGGGCGTGCTCAGGGTGGCGGACTTTCTCGTAGGCATGGGCGCTCGCGATCTGTGAGATCGCCCGCCAGAGGTCGCCGTCGGGGTCGGTCACCCAGTCCTCCCCGTTCTTGGTCTGGATGATCTTGGGCAGCTGCCAGATGCGGTCGGCGCCTTCGGCTTCGGCCTCGAGTTTGGCGTGGCAGTGGTCGGTGAGCACGCGCATGTTCTGCATGATCACCTCCGGATGCGGGAAGACCGATTTGCGGACGCGTTGCACGATGATGCGCTGCTCCGAGAAGGTCGTCCGGAAAATCGCCAGGTAGGTGTCGTTGACGTTGCCCGAGCCATGGGGTTCGACGGCCACGAGCCGTCCTTGGACGTCGAATTGGCGGGCGATCAGGGCTGCTCGCATGGGGCTTTCGGCCACATTTGAGCCCTTTGACGGGGGAGGCGAGGGCATTCCCGCGCGGCCAAGGCTTGATTTTCGCCCGCGCCCGCCCATCGTCGGTCTTCCTCTGCGCCGCCACCTTAGCTCAGCTGGTAGAGCATCTCATTAGTAATGAGAATGTCGCCGGTTCAAATCCGGCAGGTGGCTCCAGCGCAGGGGGCTTTTTCGTCCGACCATTTGCCCGTCCGGACTTTTCCTCCACCCTCTACGTCATGAGCCGCGCCGACCATCCGCCTCGCAGCCGGGACCTTTCCCGGCGTTACGACCGGAACTTCCGGGCCGACGACGCCTACCGGGCCACGCTGCCGGACATGCAGAACAAGGACGCCTCCTTGATCCAAGGGGCCAACGTCCCGATCCAGCACGTGGGCATCTCGGGTTTCCGTCTGCCGATGCTCGTGGCCACCCGCGACGGCAAGCCCGTCTCCCTGGAATGCGTGGTGACGGGCTCGGTCTCCCTCGCCGCCGACCGCAAAGGCATCAACATGTCCCGCATCATGCGGACATTCTACGAGTTCAAGGACCGCGTCCTGTCGCATGAGCTCCTCGAGGAGGTCCTGGTCCGTTACAAGCAGGACCTCGACTGCAGCCGCGCCCGCATCCTGGTCGAGATCCGCTACCCCATCCTGCAGAAGTCCCTGCGCTCCGGGCTCGAAGGCTGGCAGTACTACCGCGCCGTCCTGGAGGGCACGATCGACGACCTCGACCGCCTGCGAAGGTACGTGCATTTCGATTTCGTCTACTCTTCGGCCTGCCCTTGTTCCGCCGAGCTCACCGAGCATGCCCGCGAGGAGCGCTCCGCCTATGGCATCCCCCATTCGCAGCGCTCCAAGGCCCGCGTGATCGCCGAAATCTCCCCCGGCCGCTCCCTCTTCGTCGAAGACATGAAGGATCTCTGCCTGAAGGGCCTGCAGACCGAGACCCAGGTGATGGTGAAGCGCGAGGACGAACAGGCTTTCGCCGAGCTGAACGGGGCCTACTCCAAGTTCGTCGAGGACGCCGCCCGCGTGGTCTACGAGCAGTTCGACGGCGACGCCCGCGTCCGCGACTTCGTCATCGCCTGCTCCCACCTGGAGTCCCTCCACTCCCACGACGCAGTCTCGGTGATCAACAAGGGCATGCCGAGCGGCCTTTCGGCCGACTTCAGCAATTTCAGAGACCTGGTCTGCTAGTCGGCTGACGGCTTGCCCAACCGAGGTGGCCGTCTTACGGTCATCATCACGAGGAGGTAGCTCAGTCGGATCAGAGCAGCAGCCTTCTAAGCTGCGGGTCGCGGGTTCGAGTCCCGCCCTCCTCACCACTTTCTCGCCGCCATGCCCGACACGCCCTACCATCTCGCCGAGCGAGGGGTCAGTGTCGGCGTATGGTCCGAAACGGAAGTCGAAGCCGGGCTGGCCACCGGTCGGCTCTCCGCGGCGACGCTTTCCTGGCGCGAAGGCGAGCCCGGCTGGATCGCGCTCACGGCCCGTCCGGAGTTCGCCTCGGCCATCGGTGCTTTCCGAGCGCTGGGGCGGTCTTCGCCGGCGCTACCGTTCGACTCGGCGAGAAGTTCTTCCGCGGCCGCCGCCTGGTTCGCGACCGTCCGCGCGGTCTGGACGGCCCCGCGCCTTTCCTTCCAGCCGTCTGCCGGAAAGATCGCTTGGATGCGCTCCCTGGGTTTCGCGCTCGCGTGCGCGGCCTTGGTCGCCCCCCTGCTTTACGCCCAGAGTTGGATCCTCGACCAGGCTTTCGGGACCGCCTTGTCCGGATTAGGACGTGCCGCGCCGCCGCCGAGGCCGGGCGTGGACCTGTCCCGCTTCGCCGGATTCCTGCTGGCCGGTCCGTTGCTCGCGACCGCCCTGCTCGGGGCCGGCGCGACGCTCGCGCACCTGTTGCTGCGCCTCCTTGGCGGCGGCCGCGGCGGCCTGGCCGCCACCGTGCGCACGGTCGCATACGTCGGCGGGGCGATCTCCCTGTCGGCGGCCTTGCCGGCCTTTTCCTGCCTGTCTCCCTACCTGCTTTTCGGCTATCTGTGGGTCGCGCTCGCCGCCGCCCACGGCGACCCGATATGGCGTCCGATGGCCGCCCTTGCGGCGACGGCTTTGCTCGCCGCATGCGCCGCCGGGGTCTTTCTCGCTTTCGCGCTCAGCCCCTTTTTCCGTCCGCTCGGATGAGGGGCTAGGCTTGCGAGCCCGCTCCGCCTGACCTACAAGGACGCATGTCGATCCACGTCGCCCGCCAAAGCGCCCAGTTGGGCGTGTTCACCTCCGAAGAAGTCGCCGCCGGGCTGCGTGCCGGCCGTTTCCATCCGTCGGACCTCGCCTGGCGCGACGGCCTGCCCAATTGGACGCCGCTCGGCGACTGGCCGGAGTTCCGCGGGGTCGGCGTGCCGTCTTCGTCCGGCGAGGCCGGTCCCGAGGTTCCGGCCGTCTCGCTCATTCCATGGGAGCAAGGCAAGTCGCTCGGGTCCTTCTTCGCGACGATCAAGCTCGCGGTCCTGAAACCTTCGGCTCTTTCGACCGGACGTTTCGCTTTCGGCGGCTGGCTGGCCTTCTGCTACGTCGCGCTGGCGTTCGCGTTGCCCTTCCAGGCGGCCCATTTCCTGATGGCGGGCGATCAGAACGCGCAGCTCGCCGCGTTGCTCGGCAAGATCGACGCCCCTTGGGCGAAGGCCATGTCGGAACAGATGGCGCAGACGCCGCCGACGCCGGCCGGCCTGATGGTCTTTTCCGCTTTCCTCGGGCTGGCTTTCGCCCCGCTCATCTACGCCGGCTTCGGCCTCCTGCATTGGGTCGGACAGCGGATCTTCCGCCTGCCGCCTTCCGTCGAGCGCACCGTCGCGGCCACGCTTCTCGCGTGCGGCGTCATCATCCTTTTCGGGGCGCCGCTCCAGCTGCTGGCGTTCGACCTCCCTTCGCAGATGGCGGTCTCCTTCCTGTTCGTCATCCCGGCAAGCGTGGCCTACTTCCGCGCTTTCGGGGCCGCGACCGGCGTGAACCCGTGGGTCCAGTTCGGCGTCTCCTGTTTCGTCTGGTTCGTGCTCTTCTGTTGCTGCTGCGCCGCGCCCGTCGCCTTGTTCGCCTTCGCCAGCATGCATTGATCGGTGCTGCGACTGATCCGCCGACCTGCCTATCCCGGCGAGCTCAATCACGAGCTCGTCTGGCCGGCGGCGTCCGTCGCCGGCGCGGTCTTCGCCTGGGGTTGGTTCCTTGCCGGCCTGCGGCTGCCGCCGTGCGTCTTCATGCGGCTGACGGGCCTGCCTTGCCTCGGCTGCGGCGGCACCCGCTGCGCGCGTAATCTGGTGCAACTGGATTTCATCCCGGCGTTCCTCCATCACCCGGGTTTCTTCCTGGTCGTCACGCTGGCGACCCTCTGGACGATCTACTCCGCCGTCTTCTGGCTGCGCCGAGATACGCTGCGGCTGCGCTTCTTCGTCGAGCCCGGCAAGGCGCGCCGGGTGCGGGTGACGTTCTTCCTCCTGCTTGCGGTCCATTGGGCCTGGCAGTGCTATTACCTGACCCGCTGACATGATCCGGAACCTGCTCCGTTTCTTCGGTTGGGTCAGTCTGCTTGTCTTCGTGGCGACCGGCGTGGTCGCGCTCGTTTACTTCCTGTCGGAGCCTCCGCAGAAGGTCGCCATCGAACAGCGCGTGCTCGACACGGTCGACATCGTCCGCGAGGACGGCACGACCCCGCGCAAGGTCGTCGACGCGCTGGACCGTCTGGCCGACCAGACCGTGGCCGTGCGCGGAGACGTCGTCCTGGCGCCGCCGCCGGACGCGGCCGCCACGGCTCCCTACGGCGAGCCGGCCGACCGCATCGGCCTGAAGCGTCTGCCGAACCGCGGCTACACGGTCGGCTATGACGACGGCCTGCCGGCCCCGCGCTGGTCTTCCTACCGTGTCTTCCCTTATCGCGACGTCCATCTCGAGCGGCCCTCGTCCTTCAAGTCCGACCCACGGACCGCCGCCCGCGTGACGACTTCGGAGTATGTCCGCTCGGGTTATGACCGCGGGCACCTCGCGCCGAACTACGCGATCTCCGTCTGCTACGGCGAAGAGGCCCAGAAGGAGACGTTCCTCCTCAGCAACATCGTCCCGCAGCTCCATGCGCTCAACGCCGGCCTCTGGAAGGACATGGAGCAGCGCATCATGAAGCGCTACGTCGAGCGCTACGGCACCGTCTGGGTCCAGGTCGGTCCGGTCTTCGCGTCGCCTCCCGCCAAGAAGGTCGGCCGGGTCCCGGTGCCGACGGCCTTCTGGATGGTGATCTCGGACTACGACGAGAACGTCGGCGGGGTCCGCGCGATCGCCTACCTCGTGCCGCATGAGGAGAAATGGCGCGACGCCGAGCTCACGCGTTACGTCGTCAGCATCCGGCGCGTCGAGGAGCTCACCGGCCTGGATTTCTTTCCGAAGCTCACGCGCCCGGCGCAGGATCGTCTGGAATCAGCGCCCGCGCCGCGCGCCTGGTGAAGGCAGTTCGCGGCGGAGGTCCGCGGCGTGGATCAGGCAGACGCAGTCGGAGCCGTCGGCCGTCGGCAGCCACAGCATCGGCAGCTTCGGCCAGGCCTGGTGCATCGTTTTCTGCAGGCCGCCGACCTCGATGACGAGGATGCCGTGCGGCTTCAGCGCTTCGCGGGCCTGGGCGAGCAGCTTGCGGATGACGTCGAGGCCGTCCTTGCCGGAGACCAGCGAGCCCTTCGGCTCTTTCTTGAATTCGGCCGGCAGGCGCCGGTAGAGCCCTTCCGGTTCGTAGGGCGGGTTGCTGAGGATCAGGTCGAACTTCGGGCCCTTGAGCAACGCCGTCATCGTGTCGGTCTCATGCAGCGTGATGCGCTTCGCCAGCCTATGGTCGGCGACGTTGAGCCTGGCGACCTCGAGGGCCTTCGCCGAGAGGTCGGTGGCGTGGACGTGCGCCTTCGGGAAGCGCTTCGCGAGGAGGATGGCGAGGCAGCCGGAGCCCGTGCACACGTCGGCCACGTCGGTCACCTGCGCGGCCGGCGGCAGCCATTGCGGGACGGCCTCGGGGATGAGCTCGACGAAATAGGACCGCGGGATGATCACGCGTTCGTCGACGCGGAAGCGGAGGCCGCCAAGCCAGGCCTCCCCGACGAGGTAGCCGGTGGGCACGCGGTCGAAGACGCGCCGTTCGAGCAGCGCGAGGAACGCGGCCTTCTCCTGCGCCGTCAGGGCGCGTCCGAAGCAGGAGGGGAGCTTTTCCCAGGCGAGGCCGGTGGCGTGGCCCATGAGCGTGAGGGATTCCTCTTCGGCGCTGACGAAGCCTTGGCCATGCGCGACGCCGGCCGACTTGAAGAGTCGGTTGGCGTGGCGTAAACAATCACCGCCCGTTCTGAGGCGGGCGGTGGCGGCGGGAGTCGGGCGCTGCGGGGCGCGCATCGTCGGCGGCGAGGCCGCTCAGGTGAGCGGCGCGGCGGACCAAAGCTCCTTCGGGGTGCGTTCGAAGAAGTCCTCGAGGTACTTCGTCGTCGCGCCGCCCTGGCGGAAGGCCGGGTCCTTCATGATCGCGCGGCAGACCGGGATCGTGGTGTGGATGCCGCGGATGATGTACTCGCCGAGGGCGCGGTGCATGCGGTCCAGGGCCTTCTGGCGGGTCGCGCCGACCGAGATCAGCTTGGCGACCATGGAGTCGTAGAGGGGCGGGATGACGTAGCCCGAGTAGCAATGGGAGTCGACGCGCACGCCGTGGCCGCCCGGGGTGTAGTAGAGGCCGATCGTGCCGGGGCTCGGGGCGAAGTTGCGGGCAGGGTCTTCGGCGTTGATGCGACACTCGATGGCGTGACCGTTCATCTTGATGTCCTTCTGGGAGAGCTCGAGCTTCTCGCCGCAGGCGATGAGGATCTGGCGGCGGACGAGGTCGATGTCCGTGACTTCCTCGGTGACGCCGTGCTCCACCTGGATGCGCGTGTTCATCGCCATGAAGTAGAACTTGCCGTGCTTATCGACGAGGAACTCGATCGTGCCGGCGTTCTGGTAGCCGATCGTCTCGGCGAGCCGGACGGAGACCTTGCCCATCTCCTCGCGGAGCTTCGGGGTGAGGAAAGTGGAAGGGGATTCTTCGATGAGCTTCTGGTGGCGGCGCTGCACGGAGCATTCGCGTTCACCCAGGTGGATTACCTTGCCGTGTTCGTCGCCCAGGAGCT